>JAITBP010000010.1 GCA_031283585.1 Puniceicoccales bacterium | reverse complement strand
TTTGGAAAGCTTCATGACGGATCTGGCAGATTTGCTGGAATAATTGCATGGCCGCTTGTGTAGCTTGGTCAGCGGAGCGTATGCTGCTTTCGGTATTCTGTGTTATGTTTCCAACCAATTGATTAAACAAATATTGTAAAAAATATAACTCTACTAAAATCAGTGACATGGGCAATAGCAATAGAAAATGTATATTGTTGTTTATTGCTATGTCAGTGTTTAATTTTTTGAGTGCTGATCCTTGGCAAGATTGGTTAAAAGATATAAGAGACAAATTTGCCATGTCAGTGTTTAATTTTTTTAGTGCTGACCCTTGGCAAGATTGGTTAGAAGATATAAGAGCCAAATCATGGGTTGATTGTAACGGTAATTATATAAATTGGGCCTATGTCTGTAGAATTTGTCATGCCAATAGCTTTCATTTTATTAAAGACGACAAAAACACAAATTGGTTTTGTTGTGATGAATACGGGGATATTAACACTTTATTATTTATCAAACTGGAAGATCTTTTCTGTCATATGCAAAATATTTTAAAATATCCCTATGAATTCAACGATGGTAATCACTCGACTATAAACATGTTAGACTGGATGTCTGACGATGTGGGCAGTTTATATGAAGGAGAAATGAAAGATAAGATGGCCAGTGCGTTGTGTTATATATTTGATTGCTCTAGTGTATTTGAGGTTTGGAGGAGAGTATATGGGTATGTATATTGGCCCTGGTTAAAGGTTTTTGAAAAGCTCTCTTCGCAGGAATGCGAAGTAGTGACCAAGGAAAATGTTAATCTCTTTGAAAACTCATACAAAATAGCCAAAAGGGTTTGTCACATGAACACTGATCTATGCAGAGCAATAGAAGAAAAAATCGCAACAGTAAGGAAACCTGATCCGATGGAAACACCACCAGATACTGGAGGAAACCCTTACAACGCTGACATGCTTCGTAGGCATAATTATTTTATCGCACATTGGAAATTTTCATGACGGGTCTGGCAGATTTGCTGGAATAATTGCATGGCCGCCTGTGTAGCTTGGTCAGCGGAGCGTATGCTGCTTTCGGTATTCTGTATGATATTTCCAACCAATTGATTAAACAAATATTGTAAAAAAATATAACTCTATCAAAATCAACGACATGTGTAATAATAGTAGAAAATGTATATTGTTGTTTATGGCCATGTCAGTGTTTAATTTTTTGAGTGCTGACCCTTGGCAAGATTGGTTAAAAGATGCAAGAGACAAATCATGGATTGATTGTGACGGTAATTATATAACTTGGCATAATTTCTGTAAAATTTGTCGTGACAATAGCTTTAGTTTTATTGAAGACGACAAAAACACAAATTGGTTTTGTCCTGGTAACAACACGTATAATAGCGCTTTTAACATCTGTTGTGGTGAATACGTGGATATTCCCACTTTATTCTTTTACAACCTGAAAAATCTTTTCTGTCAAGTGCCAAAATTTCTAGGGTTTACCTACATCCTTAACCCTGATAGCAGCAAGATTATAGCCATGTCAGACTGGTCGTACAACAATGTGGGCAATTTATATAATAGTCAAGAAGAATTGAAGTGTAGGCTGACTAATATGTTGTGTTATATATTTGAATGCTCTACTGTATATGAGGTTTGGTGTAAAGTACATGGTGATGTATATCTGCCCTGGTTAAAGATTCTTGAAAAGCTCTCTACACCGGAATGCGAAGGAGTAACCGAGGAAAATGTTGATCTCTTTGAAAATGCATACAAAATAGCTAAAGAGGTTGGTAACCCATCCACTGATCTATGTAATGCAATAGAAATCAAAATCAGAACAGTAAGGAAATCTGGTTCGATGGAAACACCACCAGGTACTGGAGAAGGAGTCAACAACGTTGACATTAAAAAAGAAGAAGAAGACTTAGGTGATTTTTCCATTTACGATTGTGGCCTTTTATGAATATAATTACCTTACCACACTTTGGAAAGCTTCATGACGGGTCTGGCAGATTTGCTGGAATAATTGCATGGCCGCCTGTGTAGCTTGGTCAGCGGAGCGTATGCTACTTTCGGTATTCTGTATGATATTTCCAACCAATTGATTAAGCGCTTCCATACCACGGATATCGGCTTCTTTATTGGAGATTTGCAGACCCAGATGTGCGGAAACTGTTTTCATGGCAAAGCCGGCTATGGCTTTACCTAGATCGCCGGCCAGGCTAGCCTCCATATTAACCTGTTGTTTCTCCGCTTCGGTAAGTGGTATGGCCATTCTTTGATTTTGTTCTAGATTCGCTGGGCCACTTAGGGTCTTGGCATCTTTATTGATGATTTCCTCGTTTTGAATTTTTTGATCTATGATTTCTTGCTTTGCATTAAATTGGTCACGATTAAAATTTTCGTCGGCTGCCTGTTCTGATCTTGTTTCGGCAGCTTTTGCGCTGGGTGTGGATGTGGGTGCAGTGGTGTCAATTTGTGCAACACCTTCGTCATATTTTTGCAAATTATGTTCAGATATCTTTCGGCCGATTTGTTGAGCAATCATTCCGGCGGCAGTTTCAACGATACCACTGAAAGCCTCGACCATCTTTTGGTTGAACTCCAATTCACCTTTTTCTCTTATTTTTTGGGCCACATCCATTCCTATCTGATATTGCAGCTGAGTCATTTCGGCTTTCATTTCACGCTCGATGGATTTTTGCAAAGAAGCGTTCTTTGTCATTAGAATGGCTACCTGGGCCGCAAGGGTACCAATACTAGCGGCTGTGCGTGAACTTGGTGCTATGTTTGAAGAGGCATCGAGGCCATTTAACATGGCGTTATATTCTTCTGCATTGGCTGTGATTGCACTGTTCCCAATACGCATACTGGTATCCTGCTCAAAGCTTTGTAACACCTTTGCCCATTTGCCATCTTCGGTGGTGAAAGTCGGGTCAGCGGTGAGGGTAGGGTAATATCCAGCCACTTCACCAGGCGCGCTGGTGATTCCTACTCCCTCAGGTCCTACGATTTTTAGCACCTGACCACCAATCTGAGCATCGCCGGAAACTTTTTTCTTTTTGACGTTAGTGGTAACCTCGGGGATCGCTGTTGGATCCACGAGTATACCATTAACATATATCCCATCCGGAATGGAACCACTACCAACACTTCCAAAACTCATGGTTGTATATTATATTGATTACAGATTTTCATCAATATTATATCCATCCAATATTTCGGTCAACTCAGGATTATTAGCATTAAGAATAATACTTCTAACCGCTTTCACTAATTCTTTTATCTTTTTTTCATTATCAAAACCATTATCCTTTGTATTTTTATAAAGATCTAAAATTTCCTTAGCAATATCAGAATCAAGAGACTCATTTCCTCTTTGTACATCTTCAATATAGGGCTTCAAATAACCATAACGCATTTCTGAAATTTGATACTTCTTCTTAGTTTCTTCATCAAAATTCTCAGGGGCTTTTATTAGCGGTATAATGCTGTCATAGATATACTTGCTTATGTTTTTCCATTCTGAGAGACACGCATTTATATTCTTATTTAAGTTATTTAGTGATGCCAATCTATCGCTATTATTTGGGACGTAACGTAGTCCAACAATGCTTTCGGTATATTTTTTCACTTTTTCTTTAATTTTACGACTCATTAGGTATTTAGCTTCCAGTATCTCAGGTATGAATCCTTTACGATACTCATCACTACTCTTGGCAACGGCTACACTTCGGTCGAGCCTATACCTAATTGAATATAAAATATCACCAAGCTCTACACCAAGCTCAATATCTTTTACAATCTCATTAGACCTAAGGTCCCAGCAATCTAAATTTTTACGATTAGACTTAAGGCACCAGTCCTCTAAATTTTTACGAAATGACGATGTATACTCGGAACCAAATAACTTACAAGCTTCCTTGTATTTTTTTAAACAATCTCTACGTGTGATTTCGCCTCTATAATATTTCTGTGTGATTATTTTGATAGCAGTAGAAAGATTTGGGCACAAATCTAAGTAATCTTCCCCTTGCATATTATTGTCATCATTTGATACCTCAACAACAAACTCCTCATCGCTATCTGAGTCTGAGCCTTGTACGGCATAACATCTGCCAGCATCAAAGCAAGCCATTGATACCAACATGATAGCTAAACTACATTTATTTATTTTATTTTTATTCATATTAAACCTCCAAATGACATGATTTACATAATAGATCTATATGCAATAAATTATTGTCTTGTTGGTGAATTTTTACGTAAAATTATCCAAAGCATCGTAAGTTGTTACTTCTTTATAGCCATATAGATATAGATCAGAACATGGATTCTTTGACATAGATCAGGTCGCCATCCTTTAGCTGAATGTCTTCGGCTTTTCCCTGGATAATCATTTTCAGATCAATTTGGGTTGATTTGATTTTACCGCTACCATCGGTGGAGGTCAAAGTGACCTTTGAAATGTCAGCTTTTAGTGTGGGGCCGTTGGCTTTACCAATGGCCTCGGTCAGAGTAAGGCCGCGATGGGCCTCGAATTCAACTACGCCTTGTTTTTGAACATGGCCAAGTACGGTTACATATTTTATCGCTCGCTTTGTTATATTGATAGAAACCCAAGGAGATTTCAGGTAGCCATTGCTATATTTAGTTTCCAGGATATTTTGCGCTTCATCCTGGGTCAGTCCAGAAATCTTGATGCTTCCAATTAATGGCAATGATATTTCGCCATTTTCTGATATCATTGTTTTGGTTTCAAGATCCGGGTTTCCAAAAATAGAAATAGATATCTCGTCCAGAGGTACCAGTTTATTCAGTTGTTCGGATTTTGATGCAAAAGATGCACAACTCATAATCATTATGGCTAAGCTAGCCAAAATATCTATATTCCACTTCATAATATTTGAGCATTAAAAGTCACAGGTTATACCAACACCAACCATATGGGTCACATAGGATTTTCCAATAACATCGGAATGATTCTGGATAAATTGATAGGACACCATATCGATGTATCTATTCTCTCCAAAATAGGCCCGAAAGTCTATTCCAAATTTTACAACCCTGTCATGCCTTTTGTAGCTGTTGTAGTTATGATATTGGGCTGTGCCAGATATACCAACAGCTATCATTCTATATACTAATAGAAAGAGCTTTAGCTCGGCGACGGTTTTCTGCAGTAGGCTGCCTTCAAGGCTGCTAGCCATCTTTTGCTTGAACTCGGCAATAATTTTTGACGGAAACGAAAGAATGTACTCTATGGAACCTTTAAATGCAAATGAATTTTTAGTCTGATTATTGTCACTGTTGTAGAATTGTAGTCCAATGTAGCCATTTAATTCTAGTCTGAAGCTGGGGTCATATTTTGAAGTGATTGCAATGGTCTGGCTGGAAAATTTTTTTGGCCTTTTATTCTTTGTGTAGGAAGTTTTTACCAGTGGTCCTAATTTAATTTTGTCTGAAAATGCATGGCTAAGGCTGGTTTCAAGGTACGTGGTTTGACTATCATAGAGATTATTGTACTTTTTCGTCAGATGGATCTTTTCAAGCTCGGCCAAGGTGGACAATGTCAGTTTATCGGTAAGTTCATGCTCGGAGGTGAAATAGGTATCGAATGTATCCAGGCTAACCAGCTGGCCTTTCACATTTAATCCTGGTTTGTTTGTGTCTGCCTGGACATAGGAAAATTTCGATTTTAGGTTATTCGATGGTAGAAATACCTCAAGTTTCGATCTAGATGCTATATTCAGGTCATCTAGACCGTGCATTTTGGCGTATCTATACGCGTCCAGTTTTAATGATGTCGAAGTCACTACGGTGGAATTCATATCACCGCTGGATACGGAAATCTTTGGTGTTACATAGGCCTTTTTATCAGAGATGGTACCTTTTTCATCACAAAACAGGTTGGTTGTATATATAACTCCTGCTTTCCCACTGACTGTCACCATTGGACTGGCTAGACCTGTCGTCCCTAGGGAAAGAAACACAATCAAATAAACAAGTAAGCCAAAACCCATCCACAGATACAGAATCCCAACATAGAATCGAAATTGGCATTAATTTTTACTATCAGACATCTCCATCATTGCCTATGGCTCCGACGGGACAGCTATCCACAACCTCTTCGCAAATTTCTATATCCTCTTTAGATGTAGGTTGTTTGATAACATATGAATAGCCCTCTTCTTCCTGCCTAACAAAAAACTCACCGGCCATGTCACGACACATATCACAGTCAATGCATAGATCATCGACATAAAATTTACCAGGGCAATTTTCTCGATTTTTATTATTTTTATTCGCCATAGACTAGGGTAGTTTTATTAAATTTTTCACCTAGTCAAGTGTGCTATCTGTTTGCCTCTATGCATGTTGACATTATCAATTCGGAAGAATATGTTGTTGGGATGGATTAATAACATTTATCTCGACAAATTCCCAGCTTAATCGAATCTAGAGTTGTGGCTTGGAATCCATACTACCTTGTTGTTCAGTCATTTTTCAAGTTATGTTTCGTGGAAATTTTTGATGGTTGTGTCTATGGGGTTGAAAATATTCCGGAAACGGGTGCGTTTATAGCCGCTGCCAACCACGCTAGCTTTCTTGATCCGCCGTTTATAAGTGCAATTATGAAACGCAGCGATGTATTTTTTTTTGCAAGGAAAACACTTATAGTACCAGGATTGTTTGGGTTTATCCTTAGTAGGATCAATACAATTCCCGTCGATAGGGATAACGGTAGTGATGTGGCTGCCATTAAAAAAGTGTTTAATTTATTGAAAAATGGTCATGGCGTTGTCATATTTCCTGAAGGTGCTAGGTCTCCGGATGGAGCGATCCATGAGGCTAGGGCAGGAATCGGCCTGTTAGCCTGCAGGTCTTCGGTTCCGGTGATACCTATCAGATTATTTGGAACCTATGAAATTTGGAGCAAAGAAACCAGGTGGCCAAATATAAATACTGAAGCCACCGTAGTTGTGGGGAGGCCAATGCATAGTATTATCTATGATCCTGGACCTAACCATGAAGACAGATACCAGTATGCCGCTGACAGGATTATGGAAGCGATCAGATTGCTAGAGGAACCAGGGTGAACCATGAAGCTTTTGCCAAGATATATATCCGTTGAAATCCTGAAAACATCGTTGGGTTCGTTGTTGTTTTTCGTATTTGTTTTGTTAAGTGGTAACACTGTCAGGGACTTATTGGACCTGGTTGCCACCAGGAAGTTATCCCTGTTGCCTGCACTTTGCCTGATTTTGGCACTGCTGCCGGCGGTGATTTCCTATGCCATGCCACTTGGCCTGATATCAGGAATATTCATAGTTCTAGGGCGAATGGGTAGTAGCGGTGAGATAACGGCTATGAAGTCTGCTGGCGTAGGTATAAAAAAAATCGCGCAGCCGATAATAATTATTGCCGTGATATCCTCAGTGTTTGCGCTGGTGGTGAATTTTTACTGGGGCCCAAATTCTATGGAGCTGTATAGGTGTGGGTTGCATAATGCGGTGAAGGAAAATCCAATGGAATTTATTGCCCCTGGGACTTTTATAGATGATTTTCCAGGTTATTTGATCTACTGTGGAGAAATGGGCCGTGATAAGTTTTATAACTTTCATATATGGGAAATGGATACGGCCAGGAAGGTCATATCCTATGGCCGTGCAAAGAGCGGTGAGTTGGCCTACGATGAAAATTCCGCTGCATTGGTTCTTGTGCTGGAGAATGGCAATATAGAGAAGAGGCCCGAGCTATCTCCGGAATCGTTTTACGAGAAATGCATGCCAATGATATCCTATGATAGGCTCTCCATTGATTTGTGCCTGGATGATATATTTAGCCACAATGACTGGAAGTCTGGGAAGATAAGCCACATGAATTTGTCAGCCCTAGTGGAAGCTAAGAATCAGGCAGATTTGACTGGAGATACCCAGAGAAGTGCTTTGATAATGATGCAGTTACATAAAAATTTAGCCATGGCCTGTGGTGTGTTTGTTCTAGCATTACTGGCGATACCACTGGCACTGATAGCAAAAAAATCGGATAATTTTTTTCATTTTACCCTGGCACTAATCCTGAGTCTTTGCTACTATTTCCTGATGTCTTTTCTATCATCTCTCAGCGGTGTAGCCCATGGACATTGGCTGGTGTGGCTGCCCAATATGGCTCTACTTGGCATAGCAATTCCATTGATCATGAAGGTATGGAAGCATTAGCTTTAATGCCTATTTAGTGTGGCTAGATCAGCCGTATCACACCATTCCACATGGCCATCAAGAAAGCCTAGGAAAGCACCCGTGTCTCCAAACACACCGGTTTCCGGATCAAGTTTAAATGTGCCATCTGGTTCAATGGCTAGGCCACGGGAACATACCACTGGTACTAGAGATGGGGACATACGCCTATTAAAAACATCCGGATCCACCTCAAAAAAATGCACACTCAGCGGAAGGTTTGAAAAATTATCGGCCATCTGACCGGTTTGTTTGCTAAGGATGGTGGATGGAAATTTATTGGTCCTGACGAATGTTTTTACCATTTTATCTGACTTCCAGGCAAAGATTTTTGGACTCAAATCATTTCTGTGTTTGGTGAGTATGGCTGCATAGATATGGTCGGTTATTTGACCCGGCTGGGCATTCGAAACTATTGAAGCTGCTTCCGTTGCTGGGCTAATGTTTTTTTCGGACAGGAGCAGAACATAAGCCAAGGTTATTTGCCTCATATTAGATGCACCGTTCGCCCTATTGGCATTCCATGTAAGTTTTTTTATCATCGGTACCGTGGCCGTGGCTATTATACCAATGATTGCCAGGGTAATGATGATCTCTATAATCGAGAAACATCTGTTTTCCCAGTGACTGGGGACAGAATCGGTCATTATATACCCATCCAATTGGTCTACATCCATATAACAATATCGATGTATTGCAATTATAATCCAGGATGAAATAAAAACTGTGCCGACTTTAGGACCACAGCATGCCTAGGTCTAAATAATTATAAAAATAAACCCGACCCAATGGATAGGGCCGGTGAAAACTTTGGAATAGGTTTTAACTGTTAGCGATCGCCACCACGACTCCCGCGGAATCCTCCGCCGGAACGCCGATTTCGGTCACCAAAGTCACCGTGGGATCCACCGCCACCTCTTCCATCTCGATAGCCACCCCGGAAGCCGCCGCCACCGGACCTGAACCTTGGATTTGGTTTTGGCCTAGCTTCGCTGACAATCAGTTCATTGCCATCTAGTTCGCTGCCATTCAATGCTGTTATGGCAGCCACTGCTTCGTTTTGCTTCGGCATCTCGATGAATCCAAATCCTTTGGGTTGGTTTGTATCCCGATCAACTATAAATCTCACGCTTTCTACTTCACCGTGAGCTTCAAATGCAATCTTCACGCCATCCTCTGTGGAGTCCTGCGAAAGATTTCCTACATAAATCCTCATGATATTATTATTTTTTTTATACTGTATGTTGTTATGCCACGAGATCGTCATCGAAAAGTAACCCCATGGCACGATATACCTTCGATCTGCTTGTAGTAGCCACTTTCTTGATTGTAACAATCTGTGACAACCTGGAAATCTTCACGCCGAAACGCAATGCATCTACTTGCTGTTCTGAATTAGCTAACTACTATTATGCAATATTCAATCTATTTTTCAAATGTATTTGCTATTTTATTCATTCAAATAGCTTATTGCCGAAGGATTGGTCATTATTACTGGAGATAATTCTTCTTTTACAGACAGATTCTCCACCGGAAATAAGGTTGATTAGCTCTTCTGATGGCATTACGATCCCACCGACGGATCTTATGGTATCACCGAGGGCATGGTCATTGGTCATTACGGTGCAGTTTATGGGGTGCTTGGATTCTCTCACAATCCGCTCTATAAGTGTGTCGGCAGTGGTATTTTTATCCGAATATATCACGCAAAACCTTTTGCTATTATAGGGGTAGTCGATGGTGGTTTTAGTATCCTTGCCGTCAAAGACTAGCGTGACCTTATCTATGATCATTAGCAACCTGGATGCTTCCTGGATAAAAATTTGGGCCGAAGCATTTATACCAAAAGATAAATTTTTTTTGAATTCTTTTATTGAATGGATAACATTGTAGCCATCGATTAATATATGTTCGGCCATTTTTGTTTAGCAATTTATTGGTTGGCCAATCCATAATCATCACAATCTGCCGGCAAATAGGGCTTGGTCCCCAAGTTCTTCCTCTATGCGCATGAGTTGGTTATATTTACAAATTCTATCAGTACGGCTCATTGACCCGGTTTTAATCTGGCCCGCATTGGTAGCCACGGCTATGTCGGCTATGGTATGGTCTTCGGTTTCTCCTGACCTATGGGACACAATGGATTTATAGCCAGCGCTTTTGGCCAATTCTATGCAATCTAGTGTTTCGCTGAGCGAACCGATTTGGTTGACTTTTATAAGTATTGCGTTGGCGATGTTTTCTTTTATTCCCCGACTGAGGTATTCTGGGTTTGTCACAAACAGATCATCACCAACGAGCTGTATCTTATCTGCCAGACTTTCGGTTAATTTTTTCCAGCCAACCCAATCGTTTTCATCCAGGCCATCTTCGATGGATATTATTGGATATTTTTTTATTAAATCTTTATAAAACCCTATCATGGAACTGACATCATGGACCGATTGGTCGGATTTTTTGAACAGGTACCGTTTTTTGTGTTCATCGAAAAATTCAGAGGCGGCCACATCCAGGGCTATGGAGATATCTTTATTGGGTTCGTAGCCTGCGGCTTCTATGGCTTCGATGATTACCCTAAGAGCCATTTCATTCGATTCCAGGTTTGGAGCAAACCCACCTTCATCGCCGACGGCGGTTGAAAGGCCTTTGGATCGAAGCACATCTTTCAGCGCATGAAAGGTTTCTGCACCCATACGTACCGATTCACGAAAAGATTTTGCATTGTGTGGAACTATCATGAATTCCTGAATATCGATCGGTGCATCGGAGTGAGCACCTCCGTTCATCACATTCATCATGGGGATTGGCAGGACCTTGGCATTGGTTCCACCTAGGTACTTATATAGAGGTATCTTAGCAGAATTAGCAGCAGCTTTAGCCACGGCGAGAGAGACTCCAAGGATGGCGTTGGCACCGAGATCGCTCTTGTTTTTCGTTCCATCAAATTTCAGCATGGTGGAATCGATGCCGATTTGATCAAAGGCATCACTGCCAATAAGTATAGGGGCTAGGCGCTTGTTGATATTTTTAACGGCTAGTAATACACCGAGGCCGCGGAATCTTTTTTTTGTATCGATGCCAGCCAATGAATTTTTTGGTGCATTTTTGTCACGTAATTCCAGGGCTTCTCGTTCACCGGTGCTTGCCCCTGATGGTACAGAAGCCCTTCCAAACGAACCATCTGATAAGCAAACATCCACTTCAACGGTTGGGTTCCCACGGGAATCTATGATCTCGCGGGCAAAAATGTTAGATATGGTAACTTTCATAAAAACTCCTATGAGATAATATATCTATGTTAAATAAACACAAGGGTTTAATCATAAAATGCTAGCAACTTTGTGAGCCACAATGACTCCGTAGTTCATGGCTCCAAGCCACCCGGACATTATTATTCCCACGGAGCCGGTGTGATATAGGCCGGTTATCTGATTTGGGAGATCCATGGAAACCTCGAGGCCTTCAAATTTTGTACCAAACGAAGTTCCCTTTGGATGGGATGTATACCGGTTGAATGTCAATGGAGTTGCCGCTTCGGTGTAATCTATTTTTGACCGGACATCTGGTATGAATTTTTCCAACGAAACTATAGAATCTTCGATGATTCTTGACTTTTCTTTTTTGTATTCCTCCTTGGATAGACTGGCCCAGTCATCCCAGTTTGCGTTCATTGAAGCCACGATGGCGTAGCTAGGTTCATGCTGTGGCCTGGTTTTCGGATAGTACATCGAAAAGGTCCTGCTTTTGGTATGGAAATGGCATAACTCCTTACTGTCCAGTTCCTTATTTTCCGAAGAAAAAATCAGATCTCCTATATCCGGAATTGTTTCTCCCTTTCTGATGCCTAGATAGGCCTGGCAGGAACTATTATTAATCCGGACAGAACGGTTTTTTTTCAGGAATTCTTTTGGAAATTTATCTTCACCGACCAATGTGGATATGGTAAACAATATATTGGCATTTGAAATCACAGTTCGGCAATAGATATTTTGACCATTTACAACAATACCAATCACCTTCTTTTGTGAAACTCCGTCCGAATCTACGAGAATTTTTTCGACCTTGCTACGGGTAAAGATGTCTACGCCATGGGATTTTAGTTCATTGGACATTTTATTTATCAAGCTGTCAGTACCTCCTTCGAAGGTGAACACTCCATTGCTCATGAAGTTAGAGAACACGATACCATAGGTTATTGCCTCGTCATCCAGGGTGGAACCGTTGGCATAGGCTATTGGTTCCAGTAATAATCTATGCACATCGCTGCGTCCTGGGAAAAATTCCTCGAATAGCTGCTTTGTGCTGCGCAGGTCGTCATCATAAAAATTCATCTTACGTAGGCTGGTAAAGAATGCCTCGACCTGCTCTGTGGCCAGGCCGAATTTTTTCACAAGAATTTTCGTAAAATCTTCTCTTGTGAAGGTTGTTTCGATGTCAAACTGTGGATTCACGAAACGGATCCTTTTCAATTGCACGATGCTGTCAGCGATCTCTTTTGTCCAATATTTTCTGCAGGATTTGACCATACCCTGGGGAAACCCATGCAATGATACATCGAAAATATGGCCTCCCTTTCTTGAAAACCAGGCTGCAAGACCACCGATTTCGTAGTGTTGTTCAAATATTGACACCTTGTAACCAAGTTTTGCGAGATAGTTTGCGGCGGTCAACCCTGCCAATCCGCTACCTATTATGGCTATGTCGTATTTTTTTTTGTCTTTTTCGTTTTTTTCGTTTTTTTCGTTTTTTTCGACAGTCTGTGATTCATGCATAGACTTGATTAGTATTAATTGCTGGTATCAATGGGCAAGAGCAAATGTGTTTTTACAAGAATCGACATACTTTTTATACATAAATAATTTTTTGTAAATCTTGTGATATCGATTACCTCAAGTTGAAAATTGTACAAAAGTTCCAGGATATGCAATGTGTTAGAAAACCAAGAAGAGTTTTTTAGATTGTCACGGGAACAACAGATCGCCAGGCTTTTATTATCCTGTCCTTTGGACTATGAATGTGAATGTTGTAAAAATTGCCAATGGAAGCAGGTGCAATTACTTAAGCTAGGCGACAAGATTTCATGGCTGGAAGAACAGGATAAAGAAACACTCAATAGCATGTTGGAGTTTTGTATAACCTCAATCGGTGCAAAGCATGGCAAAGATAACACCGATCGACAGAATCAGTAATAGGACAAGGTCATGGCTTTGTTTTTAAACTTTAATGAGGTGACTCTAATAATATTAGGTATGATTCTCATGATATTGTCGAAGGCGAAAAACGGCCAGCATATCAATGCTCCATAGCCAAATTTACATATCAGTACCGATATTGGTGCGAAGGCAAAAAACCAAAAGCATGTTATATTGGAAACGGTTGTGAACTTAGTATCACCGGCAGAAATCAATATGTTTTGAAGGGTCCAACGAATACTTTCGATTACTATGTTTACCCAGGTCCAGATCAGCATATTGGCCAAAATATTATCTGCGTTTTTTTGATAATTATCATTGGAGAACATAAACATTATAATATCGGTATTGATAATCATAAAAAAGCTTGTTACCACGGCAAATAGACAGGTTATTTTCAACGAGGACAGGAATACGTGTTTGATCGTCTGAAGTTCGCCACTGCCTATGCTATTCGATGATATGGAACATACACCTTTGCCGATACCATCCAAAACAAACCAGAAAAACATATATATGGACGAAGCTATGTTATAGTAAACCAGGTCATCGCTGGTACAAAATTTTGCTATAATCTGGAATATTACTGCTGTGCCAATAGAGTTTATCAGCGAATTCATAGAGCTTGGAAACCCTATGGAAAAACATTTTTTTAATAATCCCGGTGATAGCTTGATCTCGTTTGTATGAAACTTTTCTGCATAATTTTTTCTCAAAAATATCATTAGAAATATGATAAAAGCGGTAACATTTGATATTCCCGTAGCATAGGCTGCACCTTTTATTCCCATCTCTGGCATACCTAGCTTTCCAAAGACGAGGACTACATCTGCAATAATGTTTACTAGGTTTGAAATAATCAGCACTAGCGGCATCAGTAGCGTATCTCCTCGACCGACGAAAAATGACCCTATGGACCCAAATCCAGCCAGTGAAAAAGGTAAAAATGCCAGTATAATTCTGAGATAGGGTGTGCCAAGAGCTTCAATGGGTTCTGCCAAAAATGCTTTGGCATATATCATCATTGGAATCAAAATTATCCAATAGGCAAAGGAAACAAATATGGTTTGCCATACCACGTTGCCTATGTGATGATATTTCCTTGTACCATTAAAATATCCGACAAATACGCTTGTTACAGCTATGAATGACATCATGGTTCGCATGCATGACCAATAGAATGGATGGGCGCAGGAAGCCGCATTAAATGCATCGATGGAGTATTTTATCAGAATTATTCTATCGACAAGTGTCATGAAATAATTCGACAAGGCAGCCATCATCATAGGCCAAGATATGGCCCATAACTCAGCAACGCTACCTGGTTTGTATTTAGTCAACATAACTCTATTTACCAAAATCACAGGATTGTAATTTTGTCAAGATATTCACACGGGGATTTATATATGCATAGATAATAAAAAATATTAAAGGATGCAAATGTAAAAACAGAGGTAGGTTACATTATCAAAATTGTCAAGAAAGTTATTAATTAATTATCAAATTGAATGGTTAATTACATTTAAAGTAAAAAAGTGCTCCCTCTATAGATATTAAAAAAAAATTCAATAAAATTCTTTTCATCATGGATATTAATATTAAGAAATATTTAGCCTACGCAGCTATTAGTGGGTTATCATCAGGAATTGCATTGGCTGGCAAGACTAATAAAAATAATAGTGATAAAAATATTGTGGCACAACGGCGTAATTTGGTCGTGGCACAACAGCGTAATCTGGAAATGCCTAGACTATTGAATAAGTTACACGGAGCTAGATCTTTTGTCTATGACCCGGTTTCTATGGGATTTAATCTAGGTGAGAATCCACGAGGACGTGAATCGACCAGATACAGAAATAAAATGCTCAAAAAAACTATGTCTTCGGTTAGCATAACATTGAGTGAATTATTCGACGAAGATACGGTTTCGAATATAATAAATTCAATGAAGTATATAGCTCTGCGTATAGTGGCAGATGAATTGCCATCGTTTGTTAGGCAAATTATAAATGAATTTAGAGATAATGGCTGTGTCATACAAGGTATGGAGGAATCGGACAGTCTGCGGCTATTTATAGCTAATAGTGATCCATTCACCTATGTGCCAGATAGCAATAGGTTAAACGGTAGAGAGCAGATGGCCATAAGATATTTTGTCAATAATGCTGTTTCCGGAAATAATGGATTTTTGCATCAAGTAGGACTGCGAGCCATCGATGAAATACTGCTTGTCTGCCATGGTTTTGATATCAAAATTTCAAGGCAGGTTATGTGTGAGATTGAAAATCAAATACGAACCATACTTAATCAGGTAGGTTCTAATGTGGTCAATTTGGTAGGAACTTGCTTAGGCAGTTATGCAGGAGATTATCATAGAGCTTCTGAAGCTAGATGTTCTGAGGTATCCTGTTTCGGATTCTGTAATCATGTCGACAAAATGCCTCTTCCAATGAGTTTTGCGCGTATGTGCTCAAATCTTGAGTATGAATTATTAAATGGCATTGGGTTTGATCTGTGTTTCGTAAACACAATTTTACAAAAGCGTTGGGAAGAGGTCGGTTGTGGTATAGATTTTTCAAACGGCATACCACAAAATTTGCAAAACATGATTATCATAATGATCTATATGAATCTTGCTAAGTTTTTCCCAAATTTTGCAAAGGAAATGATAATAGGTGCATTGGAAAATGATAATATTGATAATATTGCAGAATTGCAGGATAATATAAGATTATGCCTGTCCAATGATGAAGTGTACCATCAAGGATTACTGAATGGATGTGTTACTCAGGAACAGATTACTATGCTTAGAAATTCTTCAGAGGCTATAAAAGGAAATGGTGGGCTGTTTAATATAATATTGGTCCGAATCTTGACCAATATTAAGTTATTATGTAATGTATTGAAAATCCATATGACACAAAATGCCTATGTAATAATTGAAAATTTTACAGCAAATATGATCA
Organism: Puniceicoccales bacterium; assembly: GCA_031283585.1. Taxonomy (NCBI): domain Bacteria; kingdom Pseudomonadati; phylum Verrucomicrobiota; class Opitutia; order Puniceicoccales; species Puniceicoccales bacterium. The sequence continues at coordinate 59,561 of JAITBP010000010.1, read as the reverse complement.
GGTCACTGGAGGTACCTACTATACGCTCATTGATGTTTGAGCTTCAGCAACGGAATCTGTTTGATCCGGCAACGGGTAGATTTTTTCGCAACACAGGTGATAAAAAATGCAGACAGAGAAAAGAGTCACTGAAAAGTATGAATGATAACCTTGAAACCTTGACTACCAGATTGATTGATGGATACTTTGGAAAGGGTGTGAGCAATAGTGTTGTTAATTTCGTGTCCAGTGTGGCGGAGATTATCAACAATTGATTACTATATTTAGGTAAAATTACCACCAAGAGGACCTTATGGTCCTCTTTTTTATGGTAAAATTTTTATGTTTATATATAGCCAATCTAAATGTTACAGGAGCTCGTAGATTTAGCATCAACCGGAAAACTTAGGAAAGTTTTATCTACCCTGCATTCAAATGGAGCGAAATGTTATTTTGTTGGTGGCTGTGTTAGAGATGCGATTCTTGGCGAACCGATCACAGACCTAGACCTGGAAGTTTTTAATATTAGTTCTGACGTTCTTTCATCGATATTGGCTAAAGATCACGATATAGATTATGTTGGTAAGAGTTTTGGTGTAATCAAGATTCATGGCCTTGATATGGATATTTCTGTGCCAAGAACCGAGGAAAAGATTGGTGAAACTCACAGAACATTTTCCATAGTTGAGAGGACAGATATGGATATTGCCATGGCAGCATCACGTAGGGACTTCACCATAAATGCCCTATATTTTGATCTGCTATCTAACCAGGTGATTGACAGGTTCGATGGCCTGAAGGATATAAAAAATAAACTACTTAGACACACCAGCGATAAATTTGCCGAGGATCCACTGAGAGTTCTCAGAGCGATGCAATTTACGGCGAGATTTGATATGACTGTGGCCGAGGAAACCATTGAGATTTCACGAGGTCTTTCCTGCGATAATATTTCTTGTGAACGGATTTTAGGAGAATGGAAAAAATTACTATTGCTAGGGAAAACCCCGTCGAGAGGCCTCAGATTTCTGAAAGCCTGTGGATGGCTGAGATATTTTCCAGAGGTGAGCAATCTTGTTGGCTGTGAACAAGATCCAATACTACACCCCGAGGGCGACGTTTTCGAACATGTTTGCCTGGCCATGGATTATTTTCCTAGGGTTAGAAGCGGTGATGTTTTTGACGATATGGTCGTTGGGTTTGCACTGCTATGCCATGATTTTGGCAAACCAGCCACCATGTTTCGCGATAAAAATGGAATACACAACCATGGCCATGCCAAATGTGGTGTTGCTCCTGCCAGAGTATTTTTGGAAAGAATGCGTGTGCCAAAACGCATTGTAGACCAAGTACTTCATCTTGTTGAGCATCATATGGATATCAGAGATATAGTGAAAAGCAATGACATGGACACAGACATACGGGTTTTGGCAACCCAGGTTGAGCGGATAGATCTGTTGATAAAAGTATCTCTTTGCGACACATTTCGTAGGGTAAAAATTCATGGTACCAATGAGGAGTTAATACAGGATCGTGCCAAAAAGCTCGGTGTATTGTATGAGAAACCCACACCGCTGTTGCTTGGGAGACATCTAATCGACCTTGGCCTGGTACCGGGGAAAAATTTTAGTCAATTGTTGGATTTGGCCTTTGAAGCACAGCTGAATGGTAAATTTTTTGATGAACCAGGTGCTATTCAATTCATCAAGGGTTTTATTTAATTTATTTAATTTTAATTGACGATAGCTGGTCCCAGGTAAGATTAGTTCCACATACATGGCCATTCCAGCAGAAATCAGTGCATCTATCAAGGATTTAATCAAGCGTTCCGAGGCAATTGCTGATTTCCTGGATGTATCAGGTAAGAAGCTTGAAATCAATAGGCTGGAAACAGAAATGGCTACTAATAATTTCTGGAACAATCAGGAAAATGCACAGAATACGGTGGGCAAGGTAAGCGATCTAAAAACCTCGATCAAAGCGATTATTGAATTTAGGCAAAAGCTTGATGATGCGATGATTCTAGCTGAATTGATTGACCAACAGAATGACAATGAAGAGCATCTTCAGGAGCTTTCAGCCACGGTTGGTACCTTGGCCAACGAGCTTGATTCACTGGAATTGGTGTCTTTTTTGAATCAGCCCCAGGATCACTGTAATGCCATATTTAGTATACATGCCGGGGCCGGAGGAACCGAATCCTGTGATTGGGCCGATATGTTATTTAGGATGTATATGAGATGGGCCGAGCGTAGAGGTTTTACGGTCGAGGTTCAGGATATTCAGGAAGGTGATGGTGTAGGCCTGAACAGTATTACCCTTAGGTTAGTTGGGAAGAATGCCTATGGCTATGCAAAGGCCGAGCGTGGTGTACATAGACTGGTAAGGCTTAGCCCATTCGATGCAAACCATAAGCGCCACACGTCCTTTTGCTCGGTGGATGTTATTGCGGAAATAGAAGATGACATTGCCGTAAATATACAGGAGGATGATATCCGGATAGATACCTACCGTTCTAGTGGAAAAGGCGGCCAACATGTGAATAAAACCGAATCTGCCATCAGAATAACTCATCTGCCAACGGGCATAGTTGTGACATGCCAGAACGAGAGGTCCCAGTATAAAAATAAAGACTCAGCAATGAAAACGCTTAGAGCCAGGATATATGAAAGAATGCAGGATGAAAAACGTTCGGAGATGGACAAATTTTATGGCGAAAAAGGTGAAATTGGTTGGGGAAACCAAATACGCAGCTATGTGTTTCAGCCCTATCAATTGGTGAAAGATCTGCGTACCGGTGTGGAAGGAACAAATCTCCAGGCAATAATGGATGGTGATATAGATATGTTCATAAATGCTTGGCTGAAAGCAGGTTGTCCAAAAACAAGGAAACAATAAAAGGTTGCCGATGAGAATCGTTTCATGGAATGTAAATGGGTTACGCTCGATCCTGAAAAAAGATTTTTCCGGTGCGGTTTCTTTTCTTAAGCCGGATATATTATGTCTACAGGAAACCAGGGTGAACCAGGAAGCCATCGCAACTATCGATTTCGAGTGCAGTAACCTGATGTTTAACAACGCCAACCGAAAAGGATATTCGGGTACGGCTATTTTTTCAAAACTGGATACCATAGCGGTGGATTCAAATACGGTTCTTGATTCAACCACCGGTGAGAAAGAGGGTAGGGTGATTGTGGTCGAGTATGACAAATTTTTTTTGGTAAATGTTTACACACCAAACTCCAAACCCGATCTGTCCAGGTTGGAATTTAGGCAAAAAATATGGGATCCAGAATTTTTAAAATTGTTGCTAAAATTGGAATCAACGAAGCCGGTGATAGCCTGTGGCGATTTCAATGTGGCTCATCAGGAAATAGACCTTGAGAATCCGGATCACAACCATTTCAGCAATGGATTTACCGACGAAGAGAGGTCTGGATTTTCGAATTATATAGCCAGTGGTTTCCTAGACAGCTACAGACATTTCTATCCAGAGGAGAAGAAGGCCTATAGCTGGTGGTCCTACAGGATGAAATCCAGGGAACGTAATGTGGGTTGGCGGCTGGACTATATACTCATAAGTAGGAAGCTACAAGGTTACGTCGATGGGGTATTCATATTCAATAATGTCTATGGCTCGGACCATGCTCCGGTTGGGATCGATATTCGATTATGATTCACAAAAAATTGACATAATCCTATATTCCTGTAGGGTATGGTCATGAATATACGATCCATAAGTATATTGGCTTTATTATACTTATGTTATTTTTCCCCATGTGGTGGTGATACAAAACCGAAAAAAGCTGTAATGTCCCAGGGCCCTGGGGCTGATGCAACCAGGTTAGTTGATTTTCCGCACTACGGCAAAAAAGATCTGACCATATTTGTTATCACCTGGCGTGGTGAAACCGAGGCAGAACTTGGTTTTTTTGATAGATTAAAAGAGCTTGGCTATGATGCCAAATATATAGTTTTTGACGCCGGGAAGAGTGCAAAATCATTAAAAAAATTCCTATCAACCGGAATAACCACAGACAGGATTGACTATGTTTATACATTTGGGACGGTCACGTCATTGATGGTGTCTGAAAAACTCAATAATTCTATTCCACACGTATTCAATATCGTGAGCTTTCCAGAGAAATGTGGGCTTATCAATAGTAACAGTGAATACAACGGTGGCAATTTATCCGGTGTTAAGTGTTCTGTATCGATAGAATCGCAGATCAACAACGCGGTAAAGTTCCTGAAATTTAAAAAACTTGGTGTGTTTGTCAGTACCAAGGAGCAAAGTTGCGTTGATAGTTACTATCAAATAGTGGAAAGTTCGAAAAATTTTGGATTTGTAGTACAGCGGATCGATGTAAATAAAGGTAAAGATCTAATGAGTATAATATTCGATATGAAAACCAATCGGGCTATGTATAAAGTTGATGCGCTTTTCCTGACAGCTAGTTCACTGTTTGCTTCAAACATAAAGGAGATCGTAGCCATGGCAAACGAATTGAAGATTCCGTTGATTGCTGAAACCGAAGAGATGGTTGCTGGAGGTGCCCTTATGGGAACCACACCTGATTACAATATGGCCGGAAGAACAGCCGCAGATATCATTGAGATCAATCAATTTGGTGTAAAAATGGGATATATTCCTGTGAAAAGAACTGCTACACATATATGCGTTAACAGGGAAACCATGAAGGCTCTAGGGCTAGAGTGCGGTATACCAGGTGAAGTTTACTATGGCGAGGATAAATGACAGGCCATGGATTGCATTACTTTTTACTTGCAAGACCTTGAGCTGTTTATTCGATTCACTCTAATATTGCCTGGTGGTGTAACGGTAGCACAGCGGGTTTTGGTCCCGTTAGTCTAGGTTCGAATCCTGGCCGGGCAGCCAGGGTGGTTAAATCTGTCTACCCAATCCTGCAATTTGTCGCAATTTAATAGTTCCTGCGACCCTATCCAATAGCCCAAACCGATTCATTATCATCGGGGATTTCTGTGTTATACTCTGCTCGTTGTCAATGGAACCCAAGCAGATATTAAAATCCGTGAAACCTGGTGCTGATGTGATGCTGGATAGCCTGGAAATTTCCTCGTCCATAGCTGGGGCTTCTCTAGCTCGCACCTGGCAAATACTTTTCGATTTACTGTGTCGATCCGATGAGGTTTCTGTTTCGGACCTGAATACCCTGTCCGGCGTCATTCAAAAACTTTTTACCTGCCACACAACCATGTGTTCCATGGAACAGTCAAAACATGGGAGTCAAAACACAGATTTTAGGCAGCCTTTGTCCGAGGCTGTAATCGAGGATCTTGAAACCCAATTGAGGCTATTATAGATGGATGTTTCGGAAAAATTTTTTTTACCCTATCAGTCGCGATGGATCAATGATGATTCAAGCCTGAAAATAATGGAAAAATCCAGGCAAATCGGAATATCTATGGCCTCGGCTTATGGCCTTGTTAGAGAACATGCTAACTGTGACAAGAAGATCGATTCCTGGGTATCATCAAGGGACGAAATCCAGGCGAAGCTTTTCCTAGAAGATTGCAGGAAATTTAGTAAAATTTTACACATTGCCGCGCGGGCCCTGGGCTCTGAAATATTGCCAGAATCGAGGCATTTTGCTTCTTTTTCCCTGCGCTTTTTAAATAATACACATATCCATTCCCTATCGTCAAGCCCAGATGCGCAGGCTGGCAAGCGCGGCAATCGTGTATTGGACGAATTTGCCCTTCATCAAAACCCAAGGGCTTTATATTCAGTGGCTTACCCAGGTATAACCTGGGGTGGTCGACTGGAAATCATATCCACCCACCGGGGTTCTCAAAATTTTTTCAATAGGTTGCTGAAAGATATAAGTGAAAACGGTAATTTTAGGAAATTTTCACATCACAGAGTTACGCTACAGGATGCTCTCGATCAAGGGTTTTTGGCAAAACTAAAAGGAAAATTACCCGAAGATGATCCTAGGCAGCATATGGATGAGGCAGAGTATTTCGATTATGTCAGAAGTTCTTGCCCGGATGAGGAGTCGTTTATGCAGGAATATATGTGTGTTCCCTGGGATGATCAGTCAATTTTCCTGCCAACGGAACTGATCGATAAATGCACCTATAAACATGGTGATGATTGGGAGATTTTGAATTATGAAACTTTGCAGAGTGATAATGTGTTTCTTGGAATTGATATTGGTCGTGATCATGACCTTACGGTGTTTTGGTTGCTAGAAAGAAGTGGCGATTGCCTGGAAACAAGGCGGGTGATTTGCCTAAAAGACGCACCGTTTTCCGAGCAAGAGCGGGTTCTGCATGAGTTTCTGAGCATACCATTTTTGAGAAGAATTGGCATAGATCAGACCGGTATCGGTAGGCAATTTACAGAGCGTGCATCGGCGTTTTTTGGAAAATACAAGGTCGAAGGCATCACTTTTACCAATTATATAAAAGAAAAATTGGCCTATTTGTTGCTGACGACTTTCGAAACTGGTTCGGTGAAGATTCCTGATGATCCGGCCATCCGTGCCGATCTGAGGGCTATAAAGAAGGAGGTAACTTTTTCTGGCAATATCAGGTTCTATGCCGATCGCGGTAAAAATGGCCATGCGGATAGATTTTGGGCATTGGCCCTGGCAATATATGCCGCCCAGCAATGTATGCCGGCAGTCAGGCAACAATTTTTTACTAAGATACAAAGACCCAATCGCTTAACAGTAGTTTAATTTTATGAAAACAATTTCGCAGATTTCGGAAGCAAGGATTAAGAGCTCCATGAGAGCAAGGTTTAATCCAATAAAAACTTTGACACCAGATTCGCTATCCCAGATGTTGGATGCATTTGCGGCAGGCTATCTTCGTAGCGCTGCGATGACCTGGGATTCGATTGAACGAAGAGACGATGTGATCCAGGGTGTGGCAGCAAAAAGGAAAAAATCCGTGGCCAGGTTGCAATGGGAAATCATTGCGTTGGACCAATCCGAAGAAGCCCTGAATCATAAATGTGCACTGGAATATTTTTATAATAATCTTTCGGCTACCCATGCCTGCGATGGTAATGAGCGAGGTGGCTTCGGCCTACTGGTGAAGCAAATGATGGATGCCATAGGCAAGAAGTATGCAGTACATGAAATAATCTACATTCCTTTGGCCAATGGAGATAAACTTAAATTGACAGCTGTTTTCAGGTTTGTGCCGCTGTGGTTCTTTGAGAACAAGACCGGGTCCTTGAGATTTCTTGAAAGCGACACGGCCACCGATGGCGTTCCACTGGATGATGGAGCCTGGCTTGTAACCGTCGGAGATGGGTTGATGGAGGCTTCTTCGATTGCCTATCTGTTCAAGCATCTTCCTCTGCGGGATTGGCTTGTATATTGTGAGCGCAATGGAATGCCCGGTGTCAAAGGAGTGACCGATGCTTCGCCCGGATCACCCCAGTGGGAGGCGGCCAGGGATGCGGTGGAAGACTTTGGAGCGGAATTTAATGCCCTAATGTCCGAAGGCACAAACATCGAAGCCATAGACTTAACCAGCCGTGGTGAGCTACCCTATCCGGCGTTGGTTGATCGGATGGACAGAGCTATCTCTGCCCTGTGGCGTGGGTCAGATCTATCTACATTATCAAGAGCATCTGGAACGGGAGCTTCGCTTCAGGCCGATGAAACTGCACTGATAGAAGAGGATGATGCAACCATGATTTCCGAGACATTGAATGAGCAGGTGGACAAATTTGTCATCAGGCATTTATTCGGCGACGCAAATCCGAAAGCCTATATCAGGTTGGTAACAAAACCCAGAGCTAATACCAGGGATGAAATAGTGATTTATCGCGAACTTTTTGACATGGGAGTGCCATTGGCCATCGAGGATATCAGGGAAAAGTTTGGTCTTACCACTCCAGAAAATTCGGAAAATATTCTGATAAAAAATGTATAAAATGAACACTAATTTAAAAACCATGGAAAAGCCGGTGCTGGATCAGTGGATCAAATTACTGCCCTATGGTGACTACCCACATCCCAGAGGTGTGCAGCATTTCAACAGGTCGTCGGCTGAGATAATCGCAAAAAATTTTAAATCACTGCGAGGTCGGCTGAGCAGAAAATTTCTCGGGTTACCGATTTTTATAGGCCATCCCGATGATGATAGGTTTTCCGGTAGTCCGGGTCACAAAAGTCACCTGGTCTATGGAAGGGTCAAGGATATTGAGCCAAGATCCGATGGTATGTGGCTTTTAATCCATTGGTCCGGTGTAGGTTATCAATTGATTAGAAATGGTTTTTTCAGATTTTTATCGCCCAGGTGGCGCATGAAAAATATAGGAAACAATGGCTTTGAGCCTATAAAATTGCTGTCGGTCGGTCTTACAAACAATCCAAATATCAGGACCTGCAGGCTAGTCGATCACTCGGGTTCGAAAAATGCGCGACTATCCGATGGCGAAAAGCTTGCAAGGTTCATAACCCTGCTCGGATTGAATGAGTTAATGGATTTTGAAGAGCAACTAAACACATTGAAATCCATGGTGGAAAATTCAGTAAAATGGAAAACTCAGGCCGAGGAACTGATCGACGAGAATAAAAAGCTCAGAGCCGAGGCTGAAAACCTTTATCACATGATCCAACCCAACGAGTTGCAAAAACAAGAAAATGAATCGATGGCAGTGAATTTGGCTGTGGATGGCTCGGCACCGGTCACCATGGACATGGCTAATGATAGGGATGAGGAATCTTTGCCATCGACCAATTTAAATACTAAAACAAAAACCATCGGTCTAAACAGCCGGGCCAGGTGCTTTTATGAAAAAAAGGACAAAATCCTGGCTTTGGTACAGGAACATATGATGGCCACCGGCGATAAATATAGCGAAGCCTGGGCCTGGGCAAAAAGAACCAATCCATCACTGTTCACTGATTAATTCGTTGATTAACAAAATTTTCACCCATAAAAATATGAAAAAAGAAATATTCTCTAACATTGCAGAAGGTACCCACGAAGGCAATATCACCAGGATTGCGAAAGCCGACATCACCGAAAAGTATACTCTGGTTAAAATCGATAGCAGCAATTCTGCCGAAGTCGATATTTGTACTGGTTCGGATCTGCCCATAGGCGTCGCAACCGACGAAGCATCGGCCGGAGACATTGTGAATGTGGCATTACTTGGCTGTGCGGATACCATAAAAGCCATTGCCAGTGCAGAAATATCGGCCGGTACGCGTCTTATGCCGGCGGCCAATGGAAAAATTACTCCCCTCGGTACGTCAACAGGAACCTATAATTGCATTGGGATAGCACTGAATGGTGCCATAGCAAATGGCATGGTGGAGGTATTATCCTGCGTACCAACTAAACACGTAATGCCATAATAATTTTAAGTATATTATGAAAATGAATACATTCGAAATATTACCAAAAGATGACGGTTTTCAGGACTATGGAACGGTCTGTGCAGCCAACGAATCGCGGTTTACTGCATCCAATTATTCAGAACCACTTACGGCATTTACCGTTGGGTGGAAGGACAGGGAAAACATAGAGTCATTGTTGAACTTTTTGGCACCGATAGTTCCGGTCTCCCGTCGATTTGAGTTTAAGGTAGCCAACAATAATGAGGCATTTTTATCTGAAACCGACGATATCCGTTCCATTGGATCAGCCTTTAAAAGGGTCGAATTTACCGGTACATCCGTTACATCGAAGACTTTTAATAAAGGACTTACAATTCGGATTGATCACGATGATGTGGCTGGTGATGATTGGCGTGAACGCTATGTCCAACTGCTGCTGCAGAGGTTATATCGCAATGAGTTGCGCCGGGCAATTTCTGCTCTGGAAGCCAATGCTCAAACTGCTTCCGCTAACTATGTATGGGCGGATGAGTCAAACCCGGATGCAGATATACGCTCGGAGTTAGAAGCCGCAACGGACATCACCGGTGTGCGACCGAACAGGATTGTAATAGGCGAAGCTGCCTGGGATATCAGAGCCAATTCCTACGACGCTCAGAACAATGCCGGAGCTAGTCGTGCTGCGGGGTTAACGCTGGAAGAACTTGCTTGTAAATTATTTGTAGATGAAGTCCGTGTAATTAATGCACGCTACCAAAATGCGGCCACATCCAAGGAAGCCATATTGGGCAATAGCATATATGCATTTTTTACAAACAATGAGATCATGAAAGATGAACCGGCCAATATAAAAAGATTTGTGACACCGGCCGATGGCTCACCATTTAGGGTTTATGTCGAGGAACACAGCAAATTCAGCGACATAACCGTAGAGCACTACAGTAACATTGTGGTAACATCAACCACGGGAATAAGAAAACTTGTGGTTTCAGCCACCTAACAGCTAGGCTAACAAAACCAAAATAAACAACCTCCGGGGGATTTTTAATTCAAAATAGGAAGCAAAAACAGAAAAAGCAGAAAAAACAAAAAAACAGAAAAAATGGAAAAAATAAAAGAAGTAAAAAATCCTCCGGATAGACAAAAATATCATGACCAATTGGATTAAAATTATACCCGAAGATTTATATGACTATTTGGTTGCGCAACAGGTAGATGCACTACGTAAACAGGCGCTGGCCAAACATCAGATCGATCCGATTATGGAGATCATCAAAGATGTTTCTTCAAGGATTCGATCTGAAATCAAGAGCAACCGGCAGAATGTATTAAGTGCTACCGCCGGGGCTATTCCGTTGGAATTAAAAAGCGCGGCCTGCAGCCTGATATTGGAGATTGCCCAGACCAGAATCCCTGGTTTGAAGCTATCTGAAGATCAGATTCGTCTGGCGGATCAGGCCCGTGAATCTCTGCGAAGGGTGGCTAAAGGAGAGGTGGCCATATCGGTTCCTGATGAAGCCAAAGATTACCAACCTGTTGGCGTGGAAGTAGTAACCCATAGGGAAAACACTGTAACCGGTGAAACATTAGGGGGATTCTGATATGTATAGGCCAAACGATGGGATTTTAGAAAAAATTCAGGATTACCTAGTCACTTTGATCGAAAAAAATGTTGAACTACGTGGCGTCCCGATATTTACCCATAGGCAAAGTAATGTTGAGAGCATAATAACAAACGCTGTGCGTGAAGGTATTAGTGTGGCGATTCTTGTGATGCCTCCTGTGCCCATAAGAATCGATAAAAATGTCCCCGGTCCGGTGTTTGAGACCATCAGCATTCAGCTGAAGATAATAGATAATATTTATACAAACAGCTCGGGAAAAAGTTCCATAGCTGTTGCAGAAAAAATCACCGCCTTGCTTCATTTGGTGAAAATTGATGTGGAGCACTGGCAAGGATATATAACGTGTTCTGAGACAAAACCATGGGTATCAGAGGTTGAGAACCAAACCAACCTGATAATTTTAACCTTCACGGCGATGTGCTCGCTATAAAAAAATATAAAATCATGAAAATATCATTTGGTACAATAGTGTTGGCCGCCGGGGATAATGCACGGGAGAACCCTTTCGATCTGAAGATTTCCGGCCAGAGAAACGTCCAAATTGCCGAGACCGTAAGGGGGACCGAAGTCAAGGCCATAGATAGAGGAAATCTACAAATCACCATAGAATTCAAGGTCATGAAGAAATACGATTCGGTAGAAAGTGCCCAGATCAATTCTCTGGAACATTCATCGGAGCTCACCGGGTTGCAGTCCTACCTAACCCTGGTCGGTGAGCCCAGTAATAATACTTACTATATGCATAATGCTGTACTGGTTACAGTGCAATCTTCAGCCAATGGTAACACAGCGCTGCATTATTATAAAATCACCGGCGGAAGGATAACCAATGGCATTGGATAGAATTTTTATTTTTTTATATGACAACAATAGATAAGTTTATACTGCGTCTTGGGATAGATACAGAAACATTTTGTCTACCAGTAGATGTAAATCGCAAGGAGATGGTCCAATTTTGGAAGTCCAATGACATGGAATTCCAGCTGGGATTATTTGCCAATGGAACCTTGGTAGATGTTTCGAATATAGATAAGATCTGCTTGGCAGTTAAGGTCTTAAGTAGCGATGGAACGACGGTGGACAGCGGTAATCAGGTGTTGATGTACGGCGAAACTTCTTCGCTGGATAACAGTGTCACCCCGGAGTCCTGGGCCAATGGAACGGCTCAACATGCGGTCATTGATTTTTCCGAAAATGAAACATCTCTGGCCGCCGATGACTATTGGCTTAGCCTGTGGGTTATCACGAAACCCGACGCAAAAACCGTAACCGTTTGTGCTGGTAAGATCAGGGTGATTGACGGCGGCAATAGCGATACAATTATTCCGCCACCGCCATTGGAATCATATTACACCGCCGCAGAATGCGACGCCATCTTCATGAACAGATCAAAAAACCTGCTGGATGTGGATGATGAAGCAGCTGCTAGATCTAATCTTGGCCTTGGGTCGATGGCTGTTCAGCATAGCGATGCTATCTCAATAACCGGTGGCAGCATTTCCGGTATTACCCCATTGAGCATTGGCTGTGGAGGAACAGGTGCCGAGGATAAGGTGTCAGCATTCAATAACTTGTCGCCCATATCCAGTGTCGGCGATATGATAGTTGGCGGTGGAGAAAATTCATCAACGGTATTAGCTTTGGGTGATGAAAATCAGGTATTGATGGTTGATTCGACTTCCGAGACCGGACTTTCTTGGAAAAATTATCCCTGGAAACTTCTGAAAACGATCAGCCTGAGTTCTTCCACCGCAGCGGTTATTTTTACCGAAGTGCTGAATAGTTCGCAGTTCCTGCATTACAAAATTGTCCTGAATTGTTGTACCAAAAGTCCAGTCTATGCACTTCTATCCATTGTCTTTGGAAACACCGTGGACAATGAAACATCCTGGATAACGACAGCTTCAGAATATATTTCATCCCTATCAGATCTCAGAGGCAATGAAATAAGATATGAGAAGTATAATGGAACCGTGGGTTATGTGCCACTGGGGAATAGCAGTACAAATTTCCGTTCCTATGATGGATTTTTCAATGGTGATGTTTCTCTATGGAAAGCTGGTAAAACCAGTAGCTACATACAGCTGTTGGCCGAAATTAATTACCTGTGGCATGTGCCATCTTCTGATACCTACGTCAATGAAGCTGGTGCTGGAAGATACAGCTCCACATTCCTAAACTCGGGCTTTGTAAATGTAAATTCACTGAAAATAGAAGCCATTTCTGGCAATATTACCGGTGGTAATTTTTCAATCTATGGCATAAATTAATATGGATGATAACATACTCATTGGTCAGATAAATAAACTTAGAGATGAGCTGGACAGGCTTAGCTATACTCTTCAGCAGCAAATAGATACGCTTCGTTCACAGATAAATAATTTGAGGAGTTGAATATGGATTGGTCATTGCTTTATAAAGGAGAACAGCGATCGTTGGCCGACTGGGGGATCAGCGCCCTAAAGCGACAACTTCGCAATCAGGCTGCCGATAGGGTTACCTTTGCAGTCAAATCGAAAGGAATACTCGATGAACCGGTTTTTGATGCGAATGAATATATAAAAATATACCATGGCGCTAGCATTTGGTTCCAGGGCGTGGTTACCATGACACCGGTTTACGGTTCCATGGATGCGGAGTTTCATAACTATACCTTATCTGGGACCTGGTGGTTTCTTGAAAATCTTATCTATCAACAGGTTTGGAAAGAACCTGTGGATCCGGATGATCCCTCAAGTTCGCTGAAAAATATTACGAAAAGTCACCTGATTTTGGGCCAAAATTCTGACGGTGATGCGATAACCATAGGCGATCAGATCGATGAAATTGTAAGCTATGCTATTGGTGCCTGCGCTGTGCCAATCCTGCTTGACGATCAGCTGGATCTGCCGGTGAATATTCCATTCGATGAATGCAAAGATCTTTCCTGCGCCGAGGCCATAAAAAAATTACTTCGCTGGATTCCAGATGCCATATGCTATTTTGATTATTCCACCGATACTCCAACCCTATATATTAAAACCAGAAGCCAGCTGGAGTCGGTTACATTTAACATACTATCTCAGACTGACATAGCTGAGTTTTCCATTCAGCCACGATATGATCTTCAGGTTTCTTCGGTGGTGCTTAAGTTTGAAAAAACCCACTCCACAGATGGTAAAAGTTGGAAAACGGTACAGGTTCAAAGGTGCCCAATTTCGGCCACCGGAACAGAACTGAAATCCTTGGTTATGGCCATAGAGCTCGAAGGTGTGCAGGCGACCTATGTTAAGCAATACATGAAAACCGAGCCAATCCAGATCGACAGCGTGGCCTGGTGGAAAGCTCATCTTCCTGGCCTGCAACAGGTACCAACGGATAGTATTTCCATTTCAGATCAGAGCAGATCTAGCCTGCTCCCAAATGAAATCATCCAGGGCAATGTGGCCGATTGGATGAACAGAACCGTCGAACAGGATGTGATTACTGCAAAAATATCCTATCAAACCACGGATGAATCGGTTTATAATCGTGCTGTGGCCGTGAAATTGAACGCCACTAATGCCACCACCTACACATATAAACGGCTTACTTCCTTGGTTACCGAAGAAGATGTGCCACTGGATCTAGCCGAACAGGTTTATAATAGTGTAAGTGTGTTGCAATTCGATGGATTTATTCGCTTCAGTGAAAAGGAACTTTCGCTGGCTTTCATGGGTAAGAAACTAAATCTTTCCGGTGGACAATCGGTTTGGAACACGATGGATGCTGTGGTTCAAGAAGTTAATGAAGACCTCGATGCCGGTGAAACCCTGGTGGTGTTTGGGCCGGCTAGGCATCTCGGTGCCGATGACCTTTCAGAGCTTACCAGGACAAATAGAACAAGATTCTCATCGAGAAATTTTGGTATCCGGTCAACGGCTGAAGCTGAAGGCAGCGGTTTTGTGGAACAGGGAAAATTTTCTCGAATCGAGAATTCTTCCTATGGCCCAGGTAAATATAAAAAAATCACATTCCAAGACCCTGAAGATTCTGGCAAATCGATGGTCCTGGACGTTTCAACTTTACCAACAGATTTGCTAGTGAAGTTGAGAGAAGAGGATGTTTCAGACTCGGGGGTTTTCAAGAAACGCTATTCCGTTGCCAGTGAACCATTTGTACCATGAACTATGACGAACTTCGATCCATTTCTCTGTAGGGTTAATGAAGCTGGTGTGCCACATTTCATTCCCATTAATAGCAATATTACGGATACGGTAACGATTTTATGGTTCGTTCCCAGTGATATGTGTAATTTTTACTGGCTACTGGAAAAGGTAACTTTTAACTATAGCTATACAATAACTCTAGATCAAACTCCGGAGTCTCCATATGTTATAAACAGGAATTTCAGTGCATTGGATTCTTCAATGCTTCCAAGATATAGGATAACTGGAGCCCCGAAATTTATAGGATCTAGTTATGATAGTTGGTGGAATTTTAGTTCCCTGGCCAGTATTGATTTATCCATGGTATATTTTAATGGTGAGGCTGGTGTCTATGGCGCAAAAATTGAATTTAAAGAATGGAGTAACCCGGAGGATGATCCAGTGCTCGAGTTAGCCTTTACAAAAAGAACCGGTGAATCCTGGGCCTATGTCAGCTATGAATTGACTTTTCTGAATACGCCTATCACTGTTTATTTGAATTACCTTACATCCTATATTTTGTCAGGAACCATAGATAGCTTCGAGATAACGGCGGAATTTTTTACCTAGTAGCGTCGGCGTTCTGGGTATTTTTTGTTTTTTGGCACATTCGTATATAGGTCATGGCCTCTGGCTTCAGGTACTTTTTTATAACAACATTAACGGAATTGAGCGATAGGCTTTTGAAGAAATCGTGACGATATCGTATATAATCCAATTTTTCTGGTTTTTCCTGGGAGCCAGATAGGGCTATAAGCCAATAGGATTCATCGTCCAGATCATTTTTTGTGTTTTGGATTATTGGCTCCAGCGCCCGGATAAATTCGTCTTCGGTGGCACCATTTTTATAGAGATCATTGATTTCTTTATCGACCATGTGCCTAACCATTTCGAATTTTGTTTGATCAATGGAAACATCTATCTTTAATAGCCCGAGATTTTCAAATGTGTCGTTATTATAACTCACCACACAGGGCGAATAGGCCTCTCCGAGTTCTTTTCGTACCTTAACTCTCAGCCTGTCACCTATTATGGATCCAATGACCGAGAGTATCCGATGATCAGAAATTGTTCTATTATTAAGACCACAGGTTATCCAAAAAACCGATAATAATTCCCTTTCATCGTCTCCATCGAAATAGTGCTGAAATAACCCGGAACTGTGATTTATGTTCAGTTTGCGCTCATTTTTATAGGCAGGTTTTGTGGCTTTTCTTGCGGGCAATGTCCCAAAGGTTTTCGCAACCTGACCGATGGCATCTTTAATGCTGACATTCCCAACAATTGTTATTTCCATCGGGCCGTGGCTAAGGGATTCCTGCATTAGGCCTTTGGCATCCTCCAATGTCAATTGGTTGATTCTATCAAAACTTGGTAAACAAAACCTAAAATCATTGTTGGTTATTAACTTGTACGTGACATCCATCAATTTCATGTTGGGAGTTTTTTCGAGCGCCACATAAAATCTTGCCATATTTTCCCTGAATTCTTGGATGGCTTCATTCCTGAAACCGGGTTGTTTAATATAATGATACAGCAGGGTTATCAGCAGATTAAAATCGTCCAAATCCGAGGATGATTGGCCATGGAGTTTGAAGCTATCGCTTTCTAGGACAAGGCTTGACATTGATACGTATTTGTCCGAAAGGATTTCATTGATATTAGTAATGCTATGGGTCAAAAGCCCTCCGTTGATAAATGTTGATTCGGCCAAAATATTGGAGCCTATCCTTGATTTATCTACCGCAAGCAACCCATTGCCAAACCTGACCGAAACATCTACTTGATTGATAGGCTTATGGATGGTTTTTACGTTTAACCTCACATTGTTAAAAAATCTTATCTGGCAAAAATCTAAATCTTTGATGTCTTTCCTGCTGATTACCTTCCCGGGTTCAAAATCTATCGCTGGAAGTTCATGGACATCCATTGATATATCCTGTTCAACCGGCAGGTCCCGTGCCTTTTCAAATGTTTCTTTTATTGCATTTTCCGGATCTTCCTCGGCTTTATTTGAGTTTATAGACAGATATAGATTGTCATTATTCCATATGAATTTAACCATATTTTCACAATCGGCTTTCGTGATTTCGTCGATTATCAAACTGTTCATCTCACATTCATCTTTAATTGCCAGAAAATGCCTGTGAGTGATATACGCATTGCACATATCTCTTATTATTTCAATGGACTTTCTATTTTCGGCTTTCCTGAGCTGCTCGCGTATAACTTTTCTGTATGCATTTACTTCCAGGTCAAATTCTTTGTCCGTGAATCCAAACTCCAGGACTTTTTTTATTTCTTGCCAGATAATCGTTAGGCATTCCTTCCAGTTATCCTGCCTACAGGTGAATTCTATGGATGATTGTTCACAGCCAAGAGCCCGGTTAAAGTTGAAAGAAAATTCACTTTCGGACAGCAGGAAATTTTTTTTCTTTTCGAGCTTATCCAATCTTAGGTTTATTATGGATGTAGCTATGGCTCTTAGTATGTCGTTCTTCCTTTGTTCAATGGTATCTTCTCTGTGGTGGTCGTTGCCATTGATGCAGGTGATATGGCCAGTTACTGATGGCAGATCATTCTCCACATTAAACTGATAAAATATTCCATGTCTATCGAAATTTCCCAAAAGCACATCGGCGACATCTGGGTCATGGTTCTTCATATCAGAAAACAGGTTTTTTATATCGGTTTCCACTGCCTCGGTGTTTTTTATTTTTCCAACCACCGCAAGAAACATCCTGTTCGGCGTATACCAGGTGGTGTAAAAATTTTTCAAATCTTCGGCGGTTATTTTTTCAATTATTTCTTTTTTTCCTATGGGAAATCTTTTAGGCATAATTGTTTCGCCATAGATAAATTGTATGAATTTTTTTGTGAGACGGGATTTATAATTATCTCCATCTCGGAGTTCAGCCAATATTACTCCGCGCTCACTATCTACTTCTTTTTGGCTTATGGTTAGGCCGTTCGCAAAATCATTCGCTACAATGAGGCATTTGGATATTTTTTCCGAATTTGTATCGGGTATTTTTATTTTGAAAATCGTATGCAAATAGGAAGTAGAGGCATTTAGGCCGGTACCAAAATCTATGCCGATTTTTTGCATTTCTTCGATCATATTTCCGCCGGGGAAATTTTTTGATCCACGGAATGCAATGTGCTCGAGAAAATGTGCTGCACCGGATTGTTCATCGGTTTCCATAATGGATCCGGCATTTACCACAAGGCGAATACAGATTTCTTGATTGGTAATCGTATCACTGTTATATATCGCATATTGAAAACCATTTCCCAGTTTTCCGTAAACCACATTCGGGTTATCTTTCATGCAAAATTGCATAGCTTTGGATTGTTCTATCTTAGAATTGCCTAAACACATATAGCATAAAAATTGACTTGCAAAACATAAAATTACTGAAATACACCATCTGGTTCTGTTAGTATTTGATTCTTTTGTGTTAACCATAGGTTTTTGGTATTAAAATGTTTTCTCGAAGTTAACCATGGGAATCATATTGCAAAGGAAATACTTTTCTGCTTTAAAAATGGTTGAGCATGAATATAATAAAAAAACGCCTTTTTCGATGACCCTGAAATTATATAAAGTTTCATTGTTTTTTTCATGCATGTCATTATTTATTGTATTCACCGTGTCCAGTATTGTTTTAATCAGAACCTGGAGGGAATATAAAAATGTTTTACATTTGGAGGCTTGTCAAGCTTCTGAGTTGGATTGTTTGCATAAAGATAATGAAAAATACAGGGCCCATATAATTCAGTTGCTCAACGACGATGAATTTGTAGAACACATAGCAAGACAAAGAATTGGTTATGTAGAGAATGATGAGATATTATTTCGTTTTGATTAGTTTTTTGGCTTAGATTATATGGAGGCAGTTGAGCGGGAGTTGCTTGAAAAATTTAGCTACTACGGGCAAGATCATGTTTTTAGATTTTTAAATGATCTTAATAGTACCGAGAGGGCCGATCTTTTGTGCCAGGCCAAAGGAATAAATTTACATAAATTATCCGGCAAAATTAGAACGTTATTGGCTCTGAACAATGGATTTATCGGCCTGCATTTTAAGGACGTGGCTACCCAGGTTAATTTTATTGGATTACCAAACAACGATACCGATGAAAAAAAATGGGCCGAGGCTTATCATATAGGCGAGAAGGCTCTAGGCGAGGGTCGTATCGCGGTTTTAACCGCTGCTGGTGGCCAAGGTAGTAGGCTTGGCCGGGCAAGTCCCAAAGGTATGCTGAAGGTAACTCCGGTCAATGGAAAAACTTTATTTCAGGTTTTTGCTGAAAAAATTCGATTCGCGGAAAAAAAATACGGCCATAAAATCCACTGGTTTATAATGACCAGCGACAGGAATCGTAACGAGATAATAAAATTTTTTTATGAAAATGATTCATTTGGCCTAGCTCACGTACATTTCTTTAATCAAGGATCTCTGCCGGCCGTTGATTTTTCAGGTAAGATAATGATGGAAGAAAAGCATAGGATAGCGATGCATCCGGATGGTCATGGTGGTGTATTTGGTGCTTTTGTAAACAGCGGCTTACTCGACATTTTAGATGAAAACGACATCGATATGATAAGCTATTTTCAGGTGGATAATCCGCTGGTAAGATGCATAGATCCACACTTTGTTGGATTTCATATAAAGCAGCAATCCCAAATGTCCTGTCGTATGGTTACCAAGACATATCCTGAGGAAAAAATAGGTGTTTTTTGTACCATGTATGATAAGACTGCCATTATAGAGTATAGCGATTTGTCAGCGGAACTTGCTGGTGAGAAAGACATTACAGGTCGGTTAAGATTCAGGGCCGGCAATGCAGCGATTCATATTTTTGACAGGGATTTTGTAAAAGCAATAGGTGATGAAAATGCTCTTAAGCAGCTGCAGGTTCATATGGCCAAGAAAAGGATCCCAACCATCGATGCCAATGGCAATTACATTGAACCAGAATCTGTTAATGGGGTTAAATTTGAAACATTTGTGTTTGATGCATTGCAGTTTGCTCAGAGGAGTCTAGTTCTGGAAGCGGATAGGCGGGAAAATTTTAGCCCAATAAAAAATTTGCATGGCACGGACTCTCTGGCTACCTGTAAGCAGAATCAGCTTAGGTTATTCGCAAGATGGCTTTTGGCTGGAGGGGCAGAAATTCCGGTCGATGCAACCGGATTACCACCGTTTAACATAGAAATCTCGCCGTTGTTTGCTGAGAATAAGGTGGATTTTTTGCTAAAATGGAATGCGCTTAAAGTGAAACCAGCCATTTCTGCCAATAGCTATATATCATGATTCTCCTGTTGGTTTTTGATAAATCTATACTCTGTGCCATCTAGCAATCGCTTTATGTTCGCTC
Organism: Puniceicoccales bacterium; assembly: GCA_031283585.1. NCBI lineage: Bacteria > Pseudomonadati > Verrucomicrobiota > Opitutia > Puniceicoccales > Puniceicoccales bacterium. The sequence continues at coordinate 39,053 of JAITBP010000010.1, read as the reverse complement.
TATGCATAAGGATTGCTATCACCATCAGGGCGATGCAGAAGACTATTGCTTCTTTGGGATAACCGAATAGATAGGATGTTAATGGCAAGCTTGTTACAAAAAATAAAGAGGCCAATGAAACGAACCTTGTGGCTTTAAATATAACCAACCAGGTAACCAGGCCAACGCCGAAGCAACCTGGCATTATGGCGAGCATTCCTCCCATGGTTGTGGTTATGCCTTTCCCTCCTTTAAATTTCAAAAAAATAGAAAAATTATGGCCGAGTATCAATCCGGCAAGCAATGCAATATTTACATTGATTGTAAAGTTTACATATTGGCGCAGAAATACATACTGCACAAGTGCCGTGGGGATAAATCCTTTTAAAAAATCAAGAATGAATACCAGGTTTCCTGCCTTGTTACCGACGGATCTTTTCACATTGGTTGCGCCGGGGTTTCCGCTATTAACCTTGAGTATATTGACTCCATGCATCCTGGATATGATGACAGCAAATGGTATCGAGCCGATGATGTATCCGATCAATAACACACCTGACATAAAATAGTTTTGTTCCGATATTTCCATAGAAAAACAAAGCCACTTGAGTTGACTATATGAAATTATTGCAACAACATTGTCGATCAAAAAATTAATTTTCCCAGCACATGGGTTTGTTCATTTTTGACTATTTTTACCTTCCTGATTTGATTGCTTATGTTCTGGGCACAATCGGTAACCACTTTTATGTAGTTTTCACTATAGCCAGGAAATTTTCCCTGATGTTCATCTTCGAATAGCACATCCACAATCTGTCCCACGTTATGGTCATAAAATTCGCTTCTTTTGTCTCGGCTTATCTGTCTTAGGAATTTGCTTCGATATATCTTTTCTTGTTCTGTTATAAAATCTTTACTTGCGGCCGCTGGAGTGCCAGGTCTTGGCGAAAACGTAAATATATGAGCATATTGGATCGGTGAGGTTTTTAAAAAATTTACCGATTCCATGAAATCTTTTTCGGATTCACCAGGAAATCCGACCATGATGTCTGTGCCCAGGCCAATGGTTGGTATAAATTTTGATATTTTTTGTATATATGTAAAAAAATCTTCAATGAAGTACCGCCGTTTCATTGCGGCTAGAATTGAATTTGATGCGGATTGCATTGGTATATGTAAATAGGCAGCCAACTTGTGGTTTTTATCAGCCATTTTTTCTAAAATTTTATCATCGATGGTTTTGAATTCTATGCTGCTGATCCGGATTCTTTCGATGCCATCCATATGGTTTATTGAATCGATCACATCAAAAAGTTTCCTGCTGTGATTTTCGTAGCTACCTATGTTGACGCCGGTTATTATTACTTCTTTCACGCCTATGTCGGCATGGGCTTTGACATCGTCCAAAATGTTTTTGAAATCTCTACTTCTAGGATGACCTCGGGTGAATGGGATGACGCAGTAGGAACAGAAAAAGTCGCATCCATCCTGTATTTTTAAGTTGTATCTTTTATTATAACTTGCCCTGGGTATTTTCTGCGAAAAATATCCAGTGTTCTCATTGCCAGGTTCTTCTATTAGAATTGGTACTTTATTTTTTGGCTTTGAAATTATTTCCAAGGCATGGCCGGCGATGGTATTTTTTTGTGAATTTGTTACGATGAGATCGATGCCGGTCATTTTGGCCAAAATATCTCTTCCAATAGTTGTGTAGCAACCAGTTACAATCACCCTAGCCATCGGAAATTTTAAAACCATCGACCTTATGTTCTGCAGGCATTTCGATGTGGCCTGGTTTGTGACGGCGCAGGTGTTGATAATTAGGAGATCCATATCACTGGTTATTTGCCTGGATATTTGCATACCAAGGTCTTCCAATTGTTCACCCAGGGTTACAATTTCTGATTGATTCAAACGGCAACCAAATGACAGGAGACAAACTTTCTTAGACATCCATCTGACTGTATATTGACAGGAATCTTTGGTTTCAACATAAATATGCAGCTTAGTCACCGCACTTTAGGACTTGAATATTTGATCGGTGTTGATAATGAGTCCTTTGGGTGGAGTCCTGTGAAAACATAAGTGCTGTGCTTGAGCGTTTCCTTTTCAGAAACGAGGAGTCGTTTTTTTCCATTGCGGAACTGACATTTGTAACAACGAAAAAGCCCTTTATGGCCCGTGGAAATTTGCCAGGCGTTAACTGTGGTGAGACGTTGATACTTAGTGGCCATTGGGATGAACATTCGAAATATGGTCGGCAATTTTTAATCCAGTCGTTTGTATCTTCCCTGCCGGCCGATGTCCGTGGCATTCGCAAATACCTTGGAAGTGGGTTAATTGCTGGTATAGGTAAGATATATGCGGACAAAATTGTTGACAAATTTGGTGCCAGGACCTTCGAGATCATATCGTCGGAGTCGGCACGATTGAGAGAGGTCCCTGGGGTTGGTCCAATGCGGGCCAAGAGCATAAAACGCGCTTGGGATGAGCAGGTTGCTATACGTGATATATTGATTTTTTTGCAAACCTATGGACTGTCGAATTCCGTATGCCTTAGGATTTATAAGACCTATGGTGACAAGGCAAAAACCATACTGGAGACCGATCCCTATAGGGTTGCCAACGAAGTGCCGGGCATTGGGTTTAAGACCGCCGACAGGATTGCGGCTAACCTGGGTGTGCCAAGCAACCATCATTCCCGGATAGAAGCTTGTATCTGTTTTTGTTTCAATAACTTCGAGACAGCTGGCCATACCTGTGTTAGCCGGGAAATGCTGCTTAAAACCGCCAGGGCTTTGTTGGAAATTCCCGAAGATAAAATTGACGATCAATTGAATTTTCTCATCCAGATTGGAAGCATTTTTGTGCTGGAAGGTGGGCTGCTGCAGTTACCGGCTCTAAAAATTGCCGAAGAAACCATTGCGAACAGCCTCCGTAGAATCTCAAAATCAATTGATAGGTCCTTGCCTAGCATAGACATCGACGGCGCAATCCTCTGGGCACAAAACCGAGAAGGATTTGTTTTTGCAAAGGAACAGGTTGATGCACTGAAAACCTCATTGACCAGCAAATTGTCCATAATAACCGGTGGGCCAGGCACCGGCAAAACAACGATTTTGCGTGCACTTGTGAGCATCTTGTCTGCAAAAGATGCAAAGGTTTTGTTGGCTTCGCCCACGGGACGCGCCGCTCAACGACTAGGTGAAATGACCGGAGTTCCTGCCAAAACCATTCATCGATTGTTGCAATTTACACCCGATGGCCACAGGTTTTTGCACGATGAAACCATGCCATTGGATGCAGATTTTGTGGTAATTGATGAAGCCAGTATGCTTGATACAAAGCTGGCTGCCGCATTATTTCGTGCACTAAATACCAGAACCAGCGTACTGTTAGTCGGCGATGTGGACCAGTTGCCGTCGGTGGGTGCTGGTAATGTTTTATGGGATTGCATAGATTCCAACATGTTTTCGGTCACGAGGTTGAAAAACGTATTTCGCCAGGATAATCGGAGCGATATCGTGTCGATGGCACACAGCATAATTTCTGGCAATCAGGGATTACCGGTGGTTACTAAAACCGTCTATGATGTCGATAAAAATAGAGACTTCAGTTTTATTCTCGCAACCACTCCGGAGGAATGTATAGAAATTGTAAAAATTCTATGTAAGGATCTATTACATGAATGGTATGGCATTGATCCGGTGGACGACGTACAGGTGTTGGTCCCATTACACAAGGGTAGCGTTGGGGTTATCAATTTTAATGAAATTTTACAGGAAACCTTTAGTCATGCTGCGTCGAAAACTTCATGGAATAATTTCAGGCTTGGAGATAAGGTTATCCAGCTCAGGAACAACTATGACAAAAATATCTTTAACGGTGATCTGGGCCGGATAATTTCTATGGATAGCCTGGAAGGCTTGATGACCGTGAATTTTAACGGCGAGAACGTTGAGCTTAAAAGGTCGGACCTCGGTGACATTGCCCTGGCCTATGCCATCACAATACATAAATCCCAGGGAAGCGAGTTTCCCATAGTTATATTACCGCTGATGAATCAGCACTACGTCATGTTGCAAAGGAATTTGGTATACACGGCCATAACCCGCGGCCGGAGTAAAGTTTTCCTGGTTGGAGATCCAAAATCCTATTATCTGGCGGTCAAAAACAATAAATCTACCGAAAGAATCACTGGGTTGAAGTATCTTCTAAAATAGGCTTATCATATCTCATGCAATTGAAAATTATCCCAACCAAAGAGTAGAGCAATAACAGGTTAGATCCGCCATAGCTTATAAATGGCAGCGATATGCCTTTTGTTGGCATGCAGCCGGTTACGACACACATGTTCATAATTGCCTGGTAGGTTATCATCAATGTCGCGCCATAGCCGAGCAGCCTGGGATACAGGGAACTCTGTTGCCGTAAAATCAATAGGCAGCTGATGGCAAACAGGAAAAATAAAAACATGATAAATCCTGTGAGAATGAACCCCATTTCTTCGCCAATCACGGCCAGGATAAAATCTGTATGTGCTTCTGGCAGATAGGATATTTTCTGCCTACCCAGACCGATACCTTCACCAAATATACCTCCGGCAGCAAAGCTCAACATGCCCTGCCAGAGTTGATAAGAGCCATCGGATTTATTGCCTTCGATATCTAAAAAAGACATTATCCTTTTCAATCGAACCGGGTTTAACCATATCAAAATGGAGAAAATAATTCCACCAAAAATCACCGTATATAACAGGTATACAATTTTTGCTCCGGATAAAAACAGTAACGTAATTGCAACAGAGATGAATAGAAACGCCGTGCCATAGTCCGGTTCAAGTAATATCAAGGTGGAAAAGATACAGGTGATTATCATCGGATAGCCAAAACCGTACAATAGGTTATCAATCAAATGGATATGTTTTGATATATAGGCGGACAACCAGATTATAATGGCGATTTTAGCGAACTCTGAGACCTGGATCCCGATACTTCCAATTTTTATCCATCGTCGCGACCCATTTACCACATGGCCAATGGGAGGGATTAGTACAAGGATTAGGGCGACAAACATGACATATGTGACCGGATTCCGCAGCCTATGCAGTAATTCCAGCGGGATGAACGCAAAGATCATCGCCGAAATCACCGAAATAATTAGCCAAATAAACTGTCTGGTTAGTAGTTTATCTGACATTGAAAATGAAGCACTTGAAAGTGCCAATAGCCCTAGGCCGGTTAGCAAAAAAACAACCACCAGGGGGCAAACCCCAATCCAACTGTTTTTAAAAAAGTCCCTATATTGCTTATAGTTACTGCTATTCACTTATCTGTACTATGGGTATATTATCTATTCCCTGGAAAAAATCAGAATCATTCATGAAGTCGTAATTGGAAGATTTGGCTTTGCTATTGCTGAGGTGTTCATTTTGCACGCTGGCAACTTTGGAAACACCAGGGCCTTCGGTGATGGACGCATCGATGGCAGTGTTAGGTGATGGTTTCGCTATAATTAATTTTTTACCAACCTGTAACCTGGATGGGTCACCTAGGCTATTTGCCTGCTGTAGATTAGAGACACTGATGCCGGATCGTTTGGCTATGGCTGCCAGGGTATCTCCGGGTTTAACAACGTATTCACCAAGAGGGATGGAGTGTGTATTGGCCGCCATCGAACTCGGATTAGAAAAATTTCTATTGCCACTTGGTATGACTATGGTTCTACCTGCTATTATTCGATCACTGGTCATATCATTGGCTGATTTTATGGCAGCGACGGTCACCCCGTATTTACTGGCTATTTTAGACAGTGTATCCCCGGATTGGATGGTGTATTTGTCACTAGAAGCCACACTTTTGACAGCATCCTCGGAGATGTTCGGCAGGAAGATTTTTTGTCCCACAAGTATTTTATCGTTTTTATCCAGGCTGTTAGCACTTAATATATCACCAACCTTCAGACCAAATCTGCGTGAAAGTTTCCATATGGTATCGCCTTTTTTTACCACATAGTCACTGCCGGATTTCGGCCTATCAGCCACCACCACATCCTTTGTAATATCGACATCAATGTCAATTAGTTCTGGAACTACAACCGGTCGATTTGGGATGTGTCGAGGCCTGGGCGATAGGGCAACCATGGGAGCCTCATCCGATTGAAGGTCATCAATTTTTACCACCGTATCGCCGGGGGTCGGCCCATCGTCCTTGTGGAAAATAGTACTACATCCGACCAATGCAAAACAACTTAACCCTATGCCACAAAACAGCAGCTTATAAAAAAATTTTACCAATTTCATATTAAATTTTATCTTCATCCCATTGAGTTACAACCCACAATTAAACTACATGCATACTGTATTAAATTTTCAAACTGAAAATGCATTTTTCGAAAAATTTACCTCTTTCTTTATAATCTTTAAATTGATCGAAACTGGTGAAAGCGGGGCTAAATAAAACAGTATCAGACACTAATTGTACGGATTCCCTTATTGCGCATTCAATGCTATGGGTGTATTTATAGGGTATGTGGTTTTGATGTAAGAGTTCACCCAGTGGACTGCCGGTTTCACCGATGAGCAGCGCATATTCGATTCTATGGCGAATAATGGGCAATAGATCTTCCATGGTTTCGCCTTTAGATCTGCCGCCACCAATCCATATTACCTTATGATTGAAGTTGTTAAGGGCTGCTCTAAGGGATGAAAATGTGGTAGATTTCGAATCATTCCAAAAAAATTTACCATATTTTTTGCACACAAATTCCAATCTATATTTTGGCGGCTTGAACTTTTCTATGAGCTGTTTTGTAAGTGGTATGTTGTTTCTGTCACAGAACCTTGCTGAAATTGCGAAATTTTCCCTATTTGTTGCCAGGGCCATGGATGTACCTGTGACCATAGATTCGTATTCATCGCTGTAGATACACTCGATTGCCTGGCTGAATTTTTTGCTGTTTATGTTGTTTTTTCTAGCAACCTCGGTTACGCTTTGACCGCAGAAGAATTGGTCAGATCGTAAGGTCTTTAATAAGTTTGACTTACAATTAAAGTATTCCTCCATCGTCCTGTGTTTATTCAAATGGTTTGGGTAAAAATTTGTCCACAGCAAAACGTCCGGTGAAAAAAGAGAAAGCATCGATGCCTGGAAAGAGCTGACTTCGCATATCAGGTAATCATTATCCACAATATCTTCGGATAGGACCACATCTGCCAATGGGCGGCCAATGTTACCACAGGCTATGGCTCTATAGCCAGCATTTTTCAGTATAAATGTCAAAAATTCCACCGTGGTTGTTTTCCCATTGGTACCTGTGACAGCAATGATTTTGCCCTGGTAACCTTTTATCATAGCTGCATAGGCGAGATCAAGTTCTGGGATACACTTTATGGAATGCTTTCTGGCCAGATCTACCCATTCATGGCCTGGCATGAAACTCGGACTACAGATTATGACATGATGTTTTTTTACATCGGCCTGGGTAAACCCAGCATAGGCTTCATTGAATTCATCATAGACGATACAGTTTAATTTCATTGATTGCAGCAGATTATATGCGGCAATTCCGCTTATTCCGGCGCCAAATATTCCAATGCTTTTAACATTTGATATTTCACGGAGTTCGTCTATTAACATAGCGGTAATGGAAATTAGCCAGCTGTCGATGGATATATTTTCACCTGCAAAGATCAACCTTTTTCTGGCAATTACTGGAAAAAGAGAAGATGGATTCCATGAGTTATATAGCCTGTTTTCTAGGATAAATCTCTATGATAGAATTCTGTTGAAATTAGACCAGGACAATTTGGGTGGATGCAGTATTTCATCCTCTGGTATTTACAAAATACCATTGGATGAAACCAACAGTATGGCCAGAGCCGTAAATATTATACGCAGTGTATCCGGGTTTAAAGGAAGCGTTAATATTCACATCCATAAAAAAATACCCGGCTGTGCAGGGCTAGGCGGAGGAAGTAGCAATGGAGCCTGCGTGTTTCTGTCATTGCTAAAGGCCATGGGACATACCATGGATACCAAGACTCTCCTGGCTTACCTGGCCAAAATAGGTTCAGATTGCCCATTTTTTTCGAAAAAAACTCCCCAATTGGTATCTGGTCGAGGTGATATCCTAACCGATCTAGATTCCAAATATGTCGACAAAATCCACAGGCTGAAATTTGTACTTTTTAAACCGAACATCGATATCTCTACGGCCTGGGCCTACGGTCAACTATCTGGAGATTATACTGATAAGCAGGTCTCCAACGAACTAATGACAGAATTCCTAATCTGTCTGGAGCAGGGGAAAAGAATTTTAATTTACAATGATTTCAATGCTGTGGTATTTGGTCATTATCCAACACTGGCGAAACTTAAAAACACCCTCGCGGATAACGGGTTTGATATGTCTTTTACAGGCTCTGGCAGTGCATGTTTGGTAAACTTCAACACCGACGCAGAACTGGAAGGCATAGCCTCTATAATAACAGCCGTATTAGGTAAAAATATTTTTATGAAAGTCGTAACCTGTTTGTGAAGCACCTGGAATTTGTTGTACCGTTAACGTGTGCTACAAGTTATTGACTATAATGTAAGAAGATATATAATAAAAAACGTGTTGCTAGGAGCCCTGGATGTATTGTAACGCCGTTTCTCTTATTTTCATGTTCTATTGGTTTTATTTTATAGGTAACACAATTTTCACAAATCATAGTCACGCTGATGTTGAATCGGGTTCAAAGATAGCAGATTTTGAGCAAAAAACAGATATCTATGATGCCGGAAATGAAAAAACAGAACAATCAATGGATGGAAAAAGAAAAAATTATGACAAATTGGACCGGCGTAGCAAAGAATTTACCCTGATAAGGGCCAGGTCACTTTGTTTTAATTCTGACTATGAAGAGGCCTTTAGGTTGGTAAGTCTTATTCTGGAATATGAACCTGATAACAAGGATGCTTTGTATCTTAAGGCATTAATTAATAGAAATATGCGTACATTCGATAGGCTAGCTCAAAAGGACTACCTGGAATCAAAGACCGAGATGATGAATACCGTTGATAAATCCTGGGAATCCCCAAAAATAATCGAGGCTGATATTCCTGTCACGGAATACGAAATTGATGACGATCCTATAATAAAAAAGCTATCAAGCATAGTGATACCAAAAATTTCTTTCAATAAAACACCGTTGTCCCACGTAATAGAAACCATAATTGAATTGTCAGAACAATATGATAAGGATGAAAACAAAGATACCAAAGGTGTAAACATAGTACTGATTAGGGCCAATGAAATCGATCCATGTATTAGTCTTAATCTAAGAGCATTGTCCCTTGGCAAGGTTCTTAACTTTGTAGCCAGAGCAAGCAATTTTCAACTGGATATAGAAGATAATGCCATAATGCTGACCCAGGCCGGTAGCCCGAAGGTAAATAATTTGGAAACAAAATTTTTCACCATCTCCAGGTCGACGATCATAAGAATGACTGGGCTTCAGGATGACCAGTTGGATTTTTCCACCGAGGCTGGAAGTGCAAATGCTAAAAAATCAAAAAAAATGTGGCCTAAAAAAGATAAAAATTTATTTAACAAATCGACAAAAAATTTTGCCGAAGCTCCGGCTATTGAAATAAAAGCTCCGAAAGAACAAAAACAAAAAACCACTCTAATTGCCAAGGAGGAAAAATTAATAAAGCAATTTCTCCAGCATGCTGGTGTAAATTTTGTTGGAATAGAAGGCAGTGATATCGCCTATGATGGAACTCAACTTATTGTAACTCAAACACCAAGAAACATAAAAAGGGTTGCAGAAATACTCAGGAAATACAATTCGGTCAAACAGGTTGAGATAGAAACAAAATTTTTGGAGGTTCAACAGGGTGTTTTAGATGAGTTAAATTTCAACTGGACAGTGTCCTTTGGTAAGCCTCACAAGGAGCAATATCTTAGAACCGGTGGAAAGGACTCCAAGGCAAGGGACGCCTTGAGATCCCTAGGCAGTACCTTTGGATTACAGGATTCTGCCAGTGGCGAGGGGTCGATTGTTCAAAGGGTAAACGATAGCGCAACCAATACAACGCGCATAGAAAAAACTGATATATCAAACACATTACCTTCGTCACCAAGTGGCGTAAATCTAGGCATGGGAATAGGTGCTATGGGTGCGATCACCGGTGTGTATAACAGTGTCAAGGTAAATTTACTGATAAAGGCGCTGGAGCAACAATCGGGATCAAATCTGATGAGTGCTCCAAAACTGACTGTATTATCAGGTAAAACAGCCAAAATAACCGTTGCCCAGGAATTTATTTATCCAAGGACCTATAGCGCAATAACCTCTGATGTGGGTTCTACGACCAGTGCCACCGGTACAGGTGCAGCTGGTGTTACCATAACGGCCGGTACACCTAGTGATTTTACCACAAGGAACCTTGGAGTTGAAATGAGTGTCACACCGGTGGTTGAGGAAAACAATTGCATAAGCATGCGGCTAGAACCTCGGGTTACGGAATTCGAAAAATTTATAGAATATGGTGGCAGAAGCATAGCTATTTCCGGAGACACAACTGTCAATATCCCCTCGGGATTTCTTCAGCCAATTTTTTCAACTCGTGAAATAAAAACCGAGGTGACAGTGTTTGATGGAGCTACGGTGGTGATGGGTGGATTGACCAGAGAAGAGATCAAAGAAGTCCATGATAAAATTCCCATATTAGGTGATATCCCACTGGTTGGTAAGCTCTTTAGATCCAAAGGCGAAACATCGCAAAAAAAGAACCTCCTTATTTTTGTTACGGCGAACATTCTTTCCCCGGGTGGCGTTCCACTAAGACATGCACCAACCAAGAATAATAGAACCAATGTATATAAAACAAAACTGGAAGGTATGCATGAACCTCCACCAAATCCGAATAGCACCAAATAGTGCATTGGTATCTAAGTTATTACAAAAATTACAAAAATTACAAAAATAGTTCCGACTCACTGAAAAATCTTTTTATTTCCTTCTGGGCGCTCTCAGCCGAATCCGATGCATGGGCGATGTTTCTCATCTTATCCTGGCCAAAATCGCCACGAATTGTGCCTTTTGGAGCCTGGGCAGAATCGGTGGGGCCTAGCAAATCTCTGAGCTTTTTTATACCATCGAGGCCTCTTAGCACCAGCACAATAACCGGACAAGAACCCATGAATGATAGTATTTCTGGGAAAAATGGCAAACTGGCTAGATGCGAATAATGATCCTTCAATATATCGGATCCCAGGGCCATCATTTTACAGGCAACTATATCCAGGCCAACCTGTTGAACTCTATCAATCACCTTACCAGAAAGCTTTTTCTCCATGCAATCCGGCTTCAAGATCATTAGGGTATTTTCAATCACAGGATCAATGGCTACTGTATTTATAGTGTTTGGCAACAGTATTTCTGAACTTTTATGCATAGCATTATCACCATTCGATTCCACCGTTTTTATGTTTATTAGACCTGGGGCTGCGCATAATAGAACAAATGGGAAGCATAGGCTGGTGAGAACAAATCTGTAAAAACATAAAAAACATAAAAGACATAAAAGACATACCCATTCAATCGCTCAAAATTAAGCGGTTCTGTGGTATATAGTTATATTTTTTTACAATATTATTATTACTATGCCAGGGCTCAATGGAAAGGCAGTTTCTATTACCTCTCATATTTCTGTGCTGATGATACTCGTTACCATGGCAGTGGCTGAAAAGTTTTTGATAGGTAAGCACTAGTGGTACTTTATATCCTCATAAATTGATCAACCGGCGATAACCCTTGGGTCGGGCCACTTGGCTGAATTGGCTCACCAGGGCTGGTTTTGTCAGAGGGATTTGATATTCCTTGCATAAATTCAACCATCTTCTCTTTTAAAGAGGTGGCTTTGGTAATAAATTTTTCCAGAATCTTTTTCAGGTTATCCAGGTTGATAACATTTGCTGGTAGCAATGATGCTACTCCTATGTTTTTCGACTCATCATCATAGGAAAATGTCATACCTTCGGTGTTGCTTTGGGCACAATTTTCACAGGTAAAATATTTTAACGTATTGTGTTGATTCATTTCCGGAACTTCGCCCAGTTCGGCATAGAAAACGATTCCATCAAAATAGTCATTGAACTTCATATGAAGCTGCATGTCATCATTTATCGATATGCAACAATAATTTTCGTTATCTACATTTAGTGATATACCTATTTCGTTGCCAAATGCAGTCACGGCTTCCGCCATCAGTTCACAACCACCCATTGTGAGTTAAATTTTAAATATATCGGGTCAAAGGTCAAGATACAAATGCCCTGGGCCACCGGCTAATCATTGGCTATCATCACCAAAGACCCACAAGGTACAATATCATATAGTTCTATTAGGTCGTTGGTTTTCATACATATGCAACCATTGGATATTCTTTCACCGATTTTTTCATCATGGATTGTACCATGTATATATATATAACGCTCATAGGAGTCGCAGTTTCCGCCTTTGTTAAACCCCTGCTGTAGGCCAGATAGCCTTAGTATGCGTGTTGTAACATAGTTGCCTTTCTGTTCGGAAGGATCCAAATCGAAGTAGGTTTTGTTTGTGGCTACGCGGCCTTTCAGGATTGTGCCTGGCGGTAAATTATCTCCATATTTTTCGATTATTTCATGTAACCCTAGGGGAGTCCCAAGAGAATCTTTCAGCTGTGATATAGGCTTGCGCGAATAGGAAATAACATAGGATTTGGATAACAGCCAGCTATTATAATGGTACAATCTCGATTTTGAAAGCGATATATAGATCGCATGTGCTGTAATTTTACAGCCAATTTCTGTGCAACATTCGGTTATTATCATCCTGTGATGGTCTGCTAGGCTTGTCATGATATGGTCACAGCATAGGCGGGATTTGATTAGTAGACAATGAGATAATACCTATAATATGACAAAACGTTATTGACATATTTGGAATAGTGATTGGATAATAGGGAAAGATATGGTGGCTTTAATTATAAATATATGGCCGGTAGGGTATATATATAAAAAAAGCTTTTTTATTTTTGTAGTTTCATTATTATCAAGTTGGTGGTTTTGTTTAAAAAAGTCAGTAAAAATAATTCTTCAGGCAGTATATTGCTACTTGTGCTAAGTTTGATGCTGATTGCGACCAGTTTGGTCACTGTGTTCATTAAAAGCGTTATATCTGAAATTACCTATAATTCTCAGCTAAAAGAGCCAATTGATTTAAAGATTAAGGCATACTCTTACATGGATTTGGTCATCGCCACCCTCGATCAATTAAAAAAAGAGTGGGGCGGTGGATTACTTTTTACCCGAGGTTGGCTGAGAGGATATGAGGAGATACCAGTAAGTGAAGGTAAAAAGGGAAATTATGTTTTGAAAAAATACGCTCTGAATAATTATTTAATGCAGACTATAACGCAAAGAGCTGGAATACCAAATTCAGATTTTATCAAAGAAAAGTTATCAAATGTGGAAGGTGAAAATGGTAGTATAATACAACAACATGAATATATTACCGGAATAAAGGATGGTGATATGACGATAAAAATAACAGTGGAGGATGAAACCGGTAAGCTCCCACTATGTGCTGAATTTTATAAAAAGCTAACGGGTGAAAAGTCTGGGAAGGTTGAAAACATATATGCAGGTATTATCAGTCGTTGTGTGTTAGCCAAAGGGTTACAAAACAAGAACATAAAGGCAATCATTGAAACCATATTAGCATCACAACTACAGGTAAGGTCCTTGGAACACTTTGCTAAGCTATTTCAAGAAGAGTGGTGTAAAGTTAAGGGTAATGAAAATAAATTTTTTGACGAAAATGGAATCGAGACTTCATATTTTGCTGAACTACGCAAATATTTTACCATTATACCAAATTTGGGAAAAGATGTTAATAATTTCAAGATAAATATACTTACAGCTGCTAGTATTATTATTGATGGCAATACTATAGTTGGTCCACAATCATCTGAGCCAAATACTGGATTATTGTGTGCAGGTAGTAATGAGTATAGTGATAATTTTTATTCACACAATGACTTTAGGGATGAATGGCTATATGAAGTAAAAATAATCAGAAGCGCCAGATCAAAGGATAACAATGCATTAATAAATGCCAGAAAAAATCCACAGCAATACTCTAAATATAAGGAAGCTATCGTGCAAAAAAGCGCTGAGGCTAATAATAGAGACAAAAGCTTTCCTCGTGGTAGGTTTAAGAACTTTATCGGAATTGATGCCACACATTTGAAAATTACAATAAAAGTCTCTAAATCCACTGCAGATGAATTCACTTTGGTAGCGCTTGTAAATTCTATACCTGCTAATAAATCTAAAGGTAGGTTTGAAACATTTGATATTTTAAGTATAAGTGAAACATGACATGTTATATAATAAATGGCAACTAGAAAAAAGTTAAGACCTGGAACCCTGGAGAGATACAGGATCATACGTGAAAGTGTATCATTTATCAGCAGTGATCTTTTTTTCGCATCTGGATACCAATTACCCGATGAGAAAATTTCCGATAAGAGCCTAGGGGATATAGTGTCATTGAGCCTTGAAACTTCTAGCCCTTTTCAAGAAGATGACATGTTTTATGGTTTTTTCGTAAATCGTAAAAATGGCAGTGTGTTCATATATTCCACACTTAGGGAAAGGATTGTGTCATCCTATAGCGATTCTGATTATATGTTTCCAGAATTTTTACCAGCTCTGCTGATTAATACTGGTTCGGAAGATGTCGTATTTAAGCGTAATAATAGGATGATTGTTATAGAAAAAATAGATGGCTCATTTTTTGGTATAAGGTCATTTGACGATAGCAAGGATTTACATTTGCCGGTGGTGGAGTTGCGCAAATATAGAGTGGTTATTTCTGAAGGAATAAAGCTTTTTGTTACCATAACATCGAATGGCAATGTCACAGAACAAAAAACATTACTAAGTTTCAAAAATAAAGAATTTTGGTGGATGGAACTGCATGACAGGTATTTTAACTCTGCCAGAAGTAAAGCCAAAGTTTTGCAATTATTATCATTCGATTGTGGTGTTTTAGCCGCTCTTGTGGCCACTGCAGCGTTTTTATTTTTGTCTGGGATCGAACGTAATGTATCGAAAGAAACGTCCATTTCCCGCACTTTAGCTGATAAAGAAAAAATAGTGAAGATGGTTAAGGAAAAAAATGAAAGGCTACATGAATTGGATTCTTTTGCTAAAAAAAGGCAAATATATTTCAAAATGCTTAACGATGTCAACAGGCTGAGGCCGGATAAAATTTCGTTTAAATCTGTTAAGGGTACTGCTTGCAACAAGCTAGAGATCTCAGCTGTGGCAAAGATGGAAATAAAAGAAGTAAACGCATACACAGATAAGCTATCGGAATTAGATTCATTACGATCAGTTAAATGTATTAGGCCTGTGACCAGCGGAGGTCAAACTACGTTTTCCATAGTATTGGAGGCAAAGGAATCATGAATATATTCGCCAAATTAAAAGGTATGTTTTTCTACATGAGTCCAAATATACGCAGGATCATTCTAATTACAGCTTTTTCTTTGTTGATCTCTTCACTGTATCTTGTGTCTAAAAATACTAAAATTTTAGTAGAAATGCGGACTAATAATGAAAATTTAATGTCTAGTCAAAAAAAATGGCTTGATGACGAAAAAATTATTTCCGATGAATTTAAAGATACTGTAGCTAATATTTTTAAAAATGATAAAATGGATGAGCATCGATTAATGGAGGTGGTAGACGATGCGGCACGCGAGGCTGATGAACAATATTCGCTAGAAAGTCCATCAACCGAATCAAAGGATTTTTTCGAATTTCATAAAATTGCTATCAGTTTCTCGGGGTTAAAAATGGAAAGTTTGTTGTTATTTGATAATATGATAGAGACTCAACAAAAGAATTTGCGTGTGGAGGAAGTTGATCTGTCATCGTCGGGTAATGGCATAATATCTGCGAAATTTGTCATTACGGCTCTTGGTATAAACAGTGAAAAACAAAATATCAATGATCTGATAGCTAATTTGATAAAAGACACAAATATGTATGTGTTACCACAAATATACATGAATTACGATTTTATAAATGAAAATGAATAGAGGCAAAGTTTTATTTTTAACCATTTTATGTTTTTTTGCGTATACCTCTTCACACTGTGCAGATTTAGACGAGGATATGGACCAATTGGACCAACAACATGAAGATAATAACCCTATGGCAGCTGGCGAGATTGGTGGTGATGATGCTGAAAATAGCAATGACTCTGACGGCTCTAATGGTGGTAACAATACCGAGGCCGAGGTGGATGATAATACCGAGGTGGATGATGATAGTGATCCAAGCAATGACATAGTGGAACAACTTGTTTTAGCCGAAGAAGGGGTTAATCAGGTGCTATCCATATTAGAGAAATTAACCGGCAAAACGGTTTTGAGGGAAAAAATACCAGAGACTAAAATAAGCCTGGAAATTCAGCAGCCTATGACAAGGGCCGAAGCCATATTGGCCATAGAAAGCTTATTGGCTTTGAATGGCATAGCAATAATAGATATGGGCGATGATTTTATCAAAGCTGTTACAGCTAAAAATACCTCTAGTAACGCGCCGGAGCTGGTTGATGATACACTAGTTGATGTGGTTGCCAGCCAAAAGGCCTATTCGAAATTTTTTACATTTTCATACCTCGATGCTGGTGACTTCAATAAGCTAATAAAACCTCTAGTCACCGGCTCGCTGTCCCAGGTAATTCATTTCCAGTCATCGAATTCGCTGTTGGTTATAGATAGTCTCGCCAATTTGCAGAGAATAGAGGAAATAGTAAAAAGGGTAGATGTGCCGATTGATATAAAAGAGGAGATGTATTTTCATGTGCTAAACAATGTAAAGGTTTCATCGGTGATGAAGTGCATAAAGGATATATGCAATCATGGTTCGTTTAAAAAATATTTTTCAAACAATACTACCATCGAAAGCGATGAAACGACCAATCAGCTTATAATAATGGCACCTTCGGAAAGTCTAAGTGTGATCAAAAGAATTATAACCAACCTAGATGTAAATAAGGAGCCGCTAACCAGGACCGAGGTAATTAGGATAAAACATGGTGATGCCAAAGATATCTCGGAAGTAATGAGAAAAATAATAGATGAACAACGAAAACAAGAAGATAAGGCCAATTCCTATAGACTTGCTAATCTAGAATTGCAGGCTCAGAGGAATCAAAATTCCGCACCCGTACCGCCCAGATTCTCAATAGGTATGCCAAATAGCGCCGATACAAGTTCTGCCAACTCCATAAGCAATCAATTAGGTGAACAGGATATGCAATTTTCTAATTCATTGGCTATTGAACACGATGATCGCAGCAATTCTATCATAGTCCACGGAACCCCTTCGGATATTTCCAGGGTGAAGTCAATTATAAGCAAACTTGATGTGCTACTGGATCAGGTCAGGATAGAAGTGGTTATTGCCCAGGTGACGCTGGATAAGGGGCAGGTAAGTGGACTGGATGCTTTCAATGTTGGCTTTAAACCGTCCGGTGGTTCATCTGGTGGCTCATCCGGTGGCGAAGGTGGGGCAGAGGGAGCCTCTTCTTCATCAGACTCGTCCGGTGGTAAAGGTAGTGAGATAAGCTATACCATTGGTGGAGCTGATAGCCATTTCAAACTGACAGGAAATTTAAGGAATTTTTCACTAGATACTGTGTTTGGAAAAGCCAAAACCGACTCAAATATAAAAATAATGTCGGCACCAACCATAGTTACAACCCATAACAGGGAAGCTTTGATAGAAGTTGGAGAATCCATGCCGATCCTTGAATCAAGTGTATCCGATGCCAATACCGGCGGTGGAGTAAAAACCAATATAACCTACAAGAATGTTGGCATTATGCTGAAAGTTAAGCCGCTTATTGGTAATAATGGGATAATTCAGTTGGAAATAGAACAGAAAATTGAAAAGAAAATAGGGGAAGCCGTATTTTCCGCAGGGACTCAACCTATTATTTCTACAAAACATGCAACCTCGTTTGTAAGCGTAGCCGATATGGACGTAGTTGTGATGGCAGGATTACAGGAAAAAATTATGGAAAATAGCGGAGGCAAGATGTGGTTATTAGGCGATTTACCAGTTGTCGGCGATGCACTGTTTTCTTCAAGAAGGAGGAAAGAAACAACAACAGAACTAATAATATTCATCAAGCCGACGATAATATTACAGCCCCAGGATGAGGTTGGCTATCTCGAAAAAAGATTAACTGCTGCAGACCTCACCCAGGATATGAATTCCTATATTAGAAACGGAAAATTCAAAGATGGAGAGCCATTCCCTGAAGACACCTTGTTTGGATTACAGTTAGCTGAAAGTAGGAGAAAAAAGCGCGAACGCGAAAAAATATTACAGGAACATCAACAGCTAGAATTGGAGGAGAAAAGTAAAGATACAACGGTTAATAATGTGACCAATGTACCGCAGGATGGAAATAAAAATAATAAAAGTCAAAATAATACCGGTGGAAATGTAGGTGATAAGAACAACATAAAGCGATTTCGCAGGAGAAGGTAGTGAATTAAACTTATTATGACGATGCGCGATGCTATTAAAGTATTTTTAGCAATTCTTCTGCTGGTTAATATAGCTACAGCTGAAAATTCTAATCCGAGTAAGGCGGATGCGACCGCAGCCGGTGGCAATAAGCCTGCCGAAGCTGTGGCCGATAAATCCGACGACGAGGAATCAGCTGATGATGAGGACCAGGATAAAGAAGAATCCTCCGAAGATGCCGCCAAACCTGATAAGAGCAAAGCTGGTGTGGCCGCAGCTGGTGGCAATAAGCCAGTCAAAGCTGTGGCCGACAAATCCGACGACAAGGAATCTTCTGATGACGAGGGCAAGAATAAAGAAGAATCCTCCGAAGATGCCGCTAAACCTGATAAGAGCAAAGCTGGTGTGGCAGCAGCTGGTAGCAATAAGCCCGCCGAAGCTGTGGCCGACAAATCCGACGACGAGGAATCAGCTGATGATGAGGACCAGGATAAAGAAGAATCCTCCGAAGAGTCCGATGATAAATCTGATGACGAGGAGGAATCCTCTGATGATGAGGACCAGGATAAAGAGGAATCCTCCGAAGAATCCGATGATAAATCTGATGAGGATGAGTCAGCCGAAGATGAGGACCAGGATAAGCCAATTAATAAGGAGTTATTGAAATTTGATTCTTTGTTGGAGAATTCTCCATTTGGTAAATATATTCCTCCAGCTCCGGTGGAAAAACCCAGTGATAAAAAAGGTAGCAAAGACAAAGAAGGCGAAGATAAAGATGCAACCCCAAATATGGATTCTTTACCAAAGCTGGATCTGGAATTCCATGGCATTCTTACATTTGGTAAAAATAGTAAAAGCAAAGGAGACTTTTTCAGTTTCTATAACAAGGCTGAGAAACGAAGTTTTGTGATTAATACAAACTCAACCAATGAAGCTGATCCACTTTCCATTGTGGCCTATGATCCGATTAAAAAAGTTATACGAATCAAACAGCAAAATGGAAGGGAGCAGGATCTGGAGATACTAAAACAGGGAAAGCAAATAGTACCAGGTGAGCAACAGGGTAATAGTAATTCATATGATAATAATTACTATAGTAGTAGTGAGAATAGTAGCTACGGCGACTATGATTATTATGATGATTACGATGGTTATGATTGGTAGACAATGGTATTATTTATGTAAAAATGGATAATTTGGAAAATAAGATTAGTGAACTTGGCAGTGACGTTGAAAGCGATATTCTCGGTGCACAAATTGAAAAAAGAGCCAAAGTTCTTGCAGAAAAATTGGATTATAGTATCAAGGATACCTATAGCTGGTTATCCAAAGCCTCAGGTTTGGAGTTTGTTGAGAAATTCGAGGCCTGTGATGATATAACGGCGGTAATCCCATCACAAATCATCCATGAATATATATGCATTCCTATAAAGCAGGAAGATGAATCGATTGCCATAATTTTTGGCTGGCCACCGAATGAAATGATGAAGCGTTGGATGAAGGCCGCCTGTCCAAGCGATCACAAATATCTCCTGGGTGATGCCAGTGAAATAAAAAAGATAATAAACGCCAAATTTGGTGTTGGAGCAGATAATTTTCTAGAGGGTGATGAAAGTGGTAATCTTCAGGCAAAATCAGAAGTCATTGACGAAGATGAAGATGCTGTAATAATAAAATTCGTAAATGAGGTAATAAAACAGGCGCTCATAGATAGAGCCACCGATATTCACTTTGAGCCCCAAAAGAATGCTTTGCAAATAAGATATCGTATTGATGGTGCGCTTGTACCAGTCAAACTTCCGCCAAATTTGATCTATTACCAGGCAGCGGTAATTTCTCGCCTAAAGATCATGGCCAAATTGAACATTTCTGAGAAAAGAAGACCTCAGGATGGCCGTATATCTTTTAAATCAAGCGAAAAATCTGTGGATATACGTGTGTCCACATTGCCAATGGTATATGGAGAAAGCATCAGCCTTCGTCTATTGGACCTGGGTGATGCACCAGTATCCATAGAAGACATGGGGCTGGGAGAACCTGAGTTAAAAAAGATAGTGAATGCAATAACCAGGCCGCATGGTATCGTATTGGTAACCGGTCCAACAGGTTCTGGTAAATCAACAATGCTTGGAGCCTGTATAAGAAAGATAAGATCGCCGGAAATCAGGATAATAACTGTGGAAGACCCTGTGGAGTACGAAATCGCTGGTATAAACCAATGCCAGGTTCAGTCAGACATCGGCATGACCTTTGCCAGTGCATTGCGTTCCATATTGAGGCAAGATCCGGATGTGGTGATGATAGGTGAGATAAGAGATCAGGAAACGGCTGACATAGCCATAAGAGCCTCTATTACCGGACACCTTGTGCTCAGTACATTACATACAAATGACTCAGCTGGAGCGATTTCAAGATTAGTAGACATGAATCTCGAGCCATTCATGATCGCAAGTTCATTACAATTGGTGGTAGCCCAAAGATTGGTCAGGAAACTTTGTCCACACTGTGCAAAACCAAAGAAATACGAAGAGGCTGAACTGAGCCACTGCCTAAAAGCCCTTGGGATAGACCCTAAAGACGAAATACAATTTAGCGATAAAATATTCGAAGGCAAAGGCTGTGATAAATGTAAAAATGGGTTCCGTGGAAGACTCGCTGTGTTTGAGGTTCTTGTGGTAAATGACAGACTTCATTCGGAAATCATAAAGGGTACGCCGACGAAAATAATACGAGATATAGCCATAGAACACGGGATGGAAACGTTGTCAAAATGTGCCTGGGAACAGGTAAAAAAAGGCAGGACAACTCTAGCCGAAATCATGCAATTTTCTGATGAAAATAACATGGATGAGTGATCAACTTTTTCCATATATTATGGCAGCCGGGCTATTTCTTTTATTACTTTTACCGATACGGTTTATCTCATGTAATCCATGTATTACCGGCGATGGCAAGTCCGAAGGCACTTCAAATATCAACCGTGCATCATAGCTGTCCGACAGAAGTGTCAGAGCGTTTACTAGAAGCCTATCCGATGAACTTCTCGAGATATCATAGGGTGGATCAATGAAGACCAGATCAAACTTTTCTTTGGAATAAAATGTCAGGCCATTGCCTATGATGATACCGCAACAGGAGCTGTCGATGTCGATACTTTTGGAAACGGCATTTATGTTTTTCTGTAGAATTGATTTCAAAGAAAAATTTATTTCAACAAATAGGCCACCGATAGCACCTCTACTAAGTGATTCTAGCCCATAGGCTCCTGTGCCGGCAAATAGATCAAGGAATTTTTTCCCCACGGTTATGCCTCCAAGCGATGAAAACACCGCCTGTCTGAGAAAATCCGTGGCTGGCCGCAATGACCCGCATTCCAGCAATGCCAGTTTTATACTTTTGGCGACTCCTCCGGTTATACGCATGTTTCTAGCTCATAGATCTTCTTCAGTGATAATAAATCCTCAAGCTCATTACCACTAAGAATGTTATAGTCATATTCCCGGGCCATCTTGATCTCATCTTCCGCGGATTTTATCCGGCGATGAAGCTCATCAAGAGATTCGGAATTCCTGTGAGTTAATCTATCGACCACCGTGGCCAGCGATGCTGGTAAAATAAATATGGTGACCACATTAGGCAGCAATTCTGGCAGTATATTTTTTTTAATTCCAATCATTCCTTGGACATCTATCACAAGTAATAAATTGATTCCTTTCAATAAACTTTCGATAACAAATTCCTTTGGGGTACCATATCTAGCTTTTTCGTAAACTGTTGCATACTCAAGTAACTTATTTTTTCTGATACAATCTTCAAAATACTGTTCGGAAACAAAGTGGTAATCTTCCGCATGGACTTCATTATGCCTTGGCTTTCTTGTGGTCATCGTTATGACTCGACAAAGTGTTTTGTCACCTGTCGATGCTAGTAAATTTTTACAAACTGTAGACTTACCAACTCCGGCCGGCCCAGAGATTATGAAAAGTTTTCCATTGGTCATTGACGTAAATGGCATATTTACGAAATGTTTTTACAATATAAAAATGAAATATGCAAATTTTTAGACTAAAAATCATCGATAGTACAAATAACTATGCTTTTGATTTGCTGGAAAAAAATCAGCAACCAACGCCGTTTATAGTAATCGCTGAAAAACAGACCGCTGGTCGTGGTAAGTTTGATCGTCGATGGTATAGCCCTGCTGACAAAAATTTATACCTGTCGATCGCTTTCAAGCCAAAGCAAACACCGGAAGATTTTTCTAACTTCTCGACCAAATTTGCTGGATTGGTGGTCGACGGATTGGCCGACATGTTTCATGTAAAATTCACACTAAAATACCCAAACGATATATATTTCAATGGCAAAAAGTTGGCCGGGGTGTTGACAGAAACAAAGGTCCTCAATAATAAAATACTGGTAGCCGTTTCCGGCATTGGTATAAATGTAAACGCAGACATAAGTAACTATCCATCAGATATTAAAGACATTGCGACGGGTCTAGGTGCCATATTAAAGCACCAGCCGGATCTTGCCAGTATTGAAAAACTTGTAATTGATGCTGCATCGTCGTTAATTTCCTAAATATTCCTGGTTATTTTGTCATGGGTATGCACATGGCATTTGCTATGCCAAAGGTTGTTGTCTGTCCATAGAGCTTTGTTATTATTGCAATGCCAAATTCTATGGCTGCCCCGGGGCCTCTTGCCGTAATTATATTGCCATCCAGAATAACCGGCCTGGTCACATCGGAACACTCCAGTTTCACGGAAAAATGAGAAGTGTATTCGTGGCCATCGAGCACACCGGCATCATTCAGGATCAATGGGGCCGCACAAATAGCTGCCACGACTAGTTTATTATCATACTGATCTTTTACAAGGCCAAGCACATCCTGATTGTGTCTAGCTTTTAATGCCCAGGGGCCTCCGGGTAGCAAAATACAATCCGGTTTATCGTACCTATAGTCACGCAGCAACCCATCTGCTACCACTGAGATATTGTTAGATCCAATGACAATTTTATCATCGATGGACAGGATTTTAACATCGGTCCCGGCCCTTCGTAACATATCCACTGGTACCACCAGCTCAGTCTCTTCAACCCCATTGCCAATAATAACAACAGTTCTCTTATTCATGATCTGTAACACTATGAGGTGAAAAAAAAATCAATTGTCGACCCATATGTGGTCTTGAGGCAATATCGCTCCAATGCATAGCATGGATTTCAACCACCGCCATAGATCCTGTGGTCATGGTTACCTTATCATTACCAGTTATGTCTTCCAAAAACCTGGATATACCAGGATTATGAGATATAACCATGACAGAATTCTTGTTATCAGGAATCTGTGTAAGTGCTTCGAAAATCTTGTCAGCATCGGCAAGGTATAGTTCATCATGTACCTGTATCGCGCTAGACAAAAGGCCAAACACTTCTCTGATGATTCTTGCTGTGTCCAGCGATCGCCTTGCACCGCTCGTAATCATCAGGTCTGGTCGCATTCCTGTGGAAGCCAACTTGTAAGCCACATTTTGTGCTTCATTTATCCCATCCTTACTCAATGCCCGGTCATAATCAGGCGTGTCGTTATCAACAACCGCCTGAGCATGACGGACGACATATAATCGTTTCATACTTAATCCCCTTTTTTGTTTTTGTTTTGTAGATTTATTTTACTTTTGTTCCCATAGAATCTCCCATCAACACATAGGTCTCCATTCCCTTTCTTGAGTTTTCGATGATATCATCAGAAAACTTGATTTTGTGTTTTTCAAAAATTGTTATAATCGTCGATCCACCAAACCCAAAATATCCCTTTTCTTGGCCGGCATAATATTTACCACCAAGATCAAATGTTTGATATATGCTGCCAACAAACGTGGCTCCAACCTCAACCATAACAATGTGACCTATATCATCCGTTTCCAATAGCGTAACTTCACGTCTGTTCTGAAGAAAAATTTTAAAAAATTCCTTGGTGACAATAGGGTTCACTGATAGATAATCGCCATTTATACTGTAATGCTGGGTTGGTACACAATTGCATGGGAAATGGAACCTGTGGTAATCTATCGGATTGAGTCTCGAGATAACGACCGATCCATCCCTAATCCGGCCAAGTAATTGCTTATTTAATAATAGTGAATTTATATCAAATTTTTGGCCTTTTACAAAAAATGGCGGCAGATCGTATGTATTTTCTATAACCAGGTGCCTTCCATCACAGGGAAACACAACATGTCCATCTTCCGTAACCACTGGCCTGGCAGTTTTTTTAAGCTTTCTGGAAAAAAAATCATCAAATGAAAAAAAATCATCGACCTTTTTTTCGAAGGATTCGGTGCTTATATTATATTTTTCTATAAACGGAACTATTTTATTTTTTGATCTTTTTGATCGCATGTACGTCCCGAAAATCGACGAAACGAACTTCCTTTTAACGAGTAGATTAAGGGTAAGTTCACCAATAGGGCTGAAGTACAACCATTTAAGGTACGCTTCGCCATACACTGGTTCAATTTCAACCAGTTTAGTATAGCGATTAAACACTGAAACACCCTCATCCACTAGTGTGATTAGCTAAATGAATTAAAAACGAATTGAAAGAAAAATTTATTAATTCCCAGAACCATGGGTAACGAAATAGCTAAAATATATAATTGCAAACATGGATTGCTATCCATTGATCGCTTTATTATTGTCGCCATCATCCAATACATGGCTTAGAAATTTTACGATCAAATGACAAATCATAGCATAGATTATAGTAATTGGCAGGAAATTTCTGTGGAAGATAATTCGGTAGGCAAAAGAGTAGATGTGTTTCTGTCAGAAGCACTTGATGACATATCAAGGACCTATATTCAGAAATTTTTCACGGCGGATGGAGTGTTTGTTAATGACAGACCGGTAAAGAAAAATTTTTTGTTAAAATCCGGTGACGTGGTGAAATTTTTAAAGATAAAATCCAAAAAATGCAGCCTGAATCCAACCCCGGCACCAATAGACATAATTTTCGAAGACGAATCGTTGATAGTTATTGATAAAAGACCAGGTATTGTTGTCCATGGAGGAAATGGCACCAGAGAGACGACCCTGGTAGAAATGGTGCTTTCCCATTGCGACTTAAGCCAACTTGGCGGTGAGCTCAGGCCAGGCGTCGTCCATAGGTTAGATAAGGAAACCTCTGGAGTAATCATCTTTGCTAAGACAGATAAAGCCTACTTATCTCTTCAAAAACAGTTCTCTCGCCATGTCATCAAGAAAAAATATAGCTGTATAGTTCACGGAAATTTTTCTATCAAAACCGGCATAATAGATGAACCGATCGGTAGGAGTAGAACCCTAAGAACACGTATGTGTGTTACAACCAAGGGGCGAGAGGCCAGGACCATATGGAACCTGTGCAATAATTTTAAATCGACGGCACTTTTAAGCGTAAATACGATTACCGGCAGAACCCATCAAATCCGCGTACATCTGAGCCATATTGGCCATCCAATCCTTGGCGATAGGACCTATGGCCAAGCTTGTAATACAAATGCCATCGAATGTGATCGCGTTATGCTGCATGCGATGAACCTGGAGTTAGTTCATCCTGTAACTGGCAAGGAAATGGGTTTTTTCTCAAATTTTCCTGATGACTTTGCCGCGGTAATAGATAGGTTGTCTGAAGATGCAAATAAATGACATATTTGACCGGGCAAATTTTGTGGAAAAAATCCTCAGTAAAATCTATCCAAAAATCGATATACCACTATGTCATAACGACCCATTCACCTTACTAATTGCGGTGATATTATCTGCCCAGTGCACCGATAGGGTGGTTAATCGGGTGACAAAAGAGCTGTTCAGTATGGCATCAACTCCGGGTGATATTTTGCAGCTGTCGGTCAATTCATTGGAATCCGCAATAAGACCCTGCGGCTTATTCAGAAACAAGGCAAGGGCTATAAAATATATGGCAGAAACGTTGATCTCGAGGTTTAATGGCAAGGTACCAGATTCGCTGGAAGAGCTTGAATCTCTGCCTGGAGTGGGGCACAAAACTGCTTCGGTGGTCTATTCTCAAGCCTTTGGTGGATATGCATTTCCGGTGGATACGCATATTCATAGACTGGCCAGGCGCTGGAGGCTTAGCAGTGGTAAAAATGTGGCCCAAACAGAAGCAGATCTCAAAAATCTGTTCGATAAAACCAAATGGCATGACCTGCATATTCGTATGATTTTATTCGGTAGGGAATTTTGTAAAGCAAGGGGGCATAACATTGCTTCGTGTCAAATTTGTTGCAAACTTGCATGATTTTGATTAGAATTTATTGACTTGATGCATACAGAAAGTAGGATCATTTAACGCAGCGATTATGAGAGTTGTGTTGTGTTTTATTTTACTTTTAATTTCTAGCCTAGCATTGGTTCGTTCCGATGATGAGCAAAGTGTTGTCGATGTATTCGACTTGAAGCCGTCTATACCTCCGGTCGAAATAGGTAATCTCTGGCCTTTGGTTTTCGCAGGCGTTGTGATATTATTATTGCTAGTCCTGGTATTATATCTGATTTTTCGACGGTTTAATGGTAAAAAATTACCGACGGTACAGTTGTCCTCTTTCGAAGAAGTTTTACGAGATTTAAAGCATTCAAGAAGCTTTATTGGTCCTGAAACAACCGATGAGTTTGCTGTACTTGTTTCCAATGCCATTCGTCGTTATCTCCAGCGTGAATATAACATAAGGGTGATTTCGAAAACCAGTGAGGAATTTTTGAAAATTTTTGATAAAAGCGTGAAGTTAGATTGGCTAACATCTAGTTTATTGGCTGATATATTGAAATATTCTGATTTTGCCAAGTTTGCCGCTAAAACCTATTCCGATCTGCAACAGCGCGAAATTTATGTCAAGGCATGTAATTTTGTCAGGGCCATTGAGTGTAAAAAGAACAGACAGCGTAGTGCGAATTCTGTGTCAAAAGCCAAAGGAGGTAAAAATTGAGCATAGAATTTGCTAATCCAGAGTACCTTTGGTTACTACTAGTCTTACCAATTTTATATTGGGCTATGGGAAAGGTAGGCCGACCGGTGGCGGTACTTTTCTCAAATACCTCTGTCATAAAAACCATCGCAAATCGTCGCAGGAATAGTGCTGGCAGATTTCTAGTTATACTGCGCACAATAGCCATCGGATTATTAATAATCGCCATGGCCAGGCCACAACGGCCAAATGGTTTTTCAGAGACAGATGTAAATGTCATAGATATAATGTTGGCGATAGACATATCTGGTTCAATGCTAGGATTGGATTTTGCTACCAAAGAAAACCCAATGGACACGAGACTTGATGTGGCAAAACAGGTCATCAATGAGTTCATCCAAATGAGGAATTATGACAGGATTGGATTGGTTGCATTTTCTGGAAGCGCATACCTGATAAGTCCAACGACTATGAATCACAATTGGTTGAGTGACAATTTAAAACGGCTTCGTTATGGTATGGTGCAAGACGACGGAACATCAATTTCATCGGCCCTAACCATGTGCGCCAATAGACTGAAGGATTCTACGGCCAAAAGTAGAATAATCGTGCTATTGACCGACGGGGTCCATAATGTGGGAACCATATCACCAGGCGTTGCTGCGGAGGCCGCCGCCGCATTTGGCATCAAAATATACACCATTGGCATCGGAAGCAATGGCATTGTGCCATTTATAATTCCGGATCCAAACGGAGGCATACTCACGGACCAATTTGGAAGACCAAAGGTAGGCCGGGCCAAAAATGAAATAGACATAGAGTCACTGAAACATATCGCAGAAGTAAGTGGAGGTAAATGCTTTAAAGCAACGGATAAGTATCAATTGACAGAAATATATAAAACCATAGATGCGCTGGAAAAGACTGAAATAAAAATCAAAAATTACTCGTTATATGATGAATTGTTCCATTGGGTTGCAATACTTGCATTATTGTTATTGGTGTTCGAAGCCATATTGAAAAACACTAAATTACAACGTATACCATGAAATTTGGAAATATCATTTTTTTATATCTATTGCCATTGGTTGTATTATTGATGGCAATGATATTTGCCATTGGCCTAAAGAGGAAAACTAAATCGCTAAAGCTGTTTGCTTCCGAAAGACTATTTGCCATTTTACTAAAGGATTACAGTTTTAAAATACAGCATGTAAAAAATTTCATATTCTGTCTAGCCACAGCGTTGATTTGTTTGGCATTGGCCAGGCCTCAAATCGGGTATAAACTGGAACAACGCCAGGCTGCCGGTGCCGATCTCTTGCTCGCCGTTGATGTATCCAAGAGCATGTTGGCCTGCGATATTAATCCGAACCGATTAGAACGCGCTAAAATTGTAATAAAAGATATGACAAAAAAGCTTCCGGGCCACCGGCTTGGGATAATTGCGTTTGCTGGCAGTGCATTTTTACAATGCCCATTGACACTGGACTATGGAGCATTTGACCAATCATTAACTGCATTGGATACAGATATCATACAAAACCAGGGAACCGAAGTTGGTACGGCCATTGAAGTTGCCTGCAATGTATTTTCAAAAGACGCTTCAAATAAACTACTGGTGCTGTTTTCTGACGGTGAAGAACTTGAAGATTCTGCCATAACAGCTGCTAAAAAGGCCAAATTGAGCGGGATAACCATCCACACCGTAGGACTGGGATCACCCGACGGAGAATTTATCCCAATTATTGATAAGGCTGGCAATCAGACTTTTTTGAAAAATAAAGCCGGCAATAAGATAAAAACAAAACTCGACGAGGAAACACTCACAGCCATTGCCAAGGAAACCGGTGGTATTTATTATAGGATGTCGGACAATGGAATAGAAGATTTAATAAAGACCGTGTCATCAATCCACGAAACTTCCGACAAGGTTGTCGAAAGTAAAGTATATAACGAAAAATTTCAGATTGTCATATTTTTGGCAATCATCGCGCTGATATTGGAGCTATTACTGAAACCAAATAACGTAAAAACGAGGACCAGAGATCCGATATATACGCGCATTGCCAGTCTCGTAATTCTATATCTTCTGTTGTCAACCATAGCAAATGCAACCCAAAGTAAGGGTGAAAAATTGTATATGTCTGGTAAATATGACGAAGCAGCTCAATATTATGCTGATAAAATCAAGGCCCAGGAAGGAAATAAGCGCATCGATCAAAGATTACAATTTAATTACGGTACGGCACTATTAGCCAATAAACAGTACAAAGAAGCGAGTAAAGTTTTCGCCGAGGCACTTAGCACCGGCACAAAATATAAATTGAATAGGGAAGTGTTTTATAATCGAGGAAATTCCCTGGTCGAAGAAGCTAAAACAATAGATAAAAGCAATCTAGATGAGGCCATAAAGCTATGCGATGAAAGTATAGGTTGCTTCGAAAATGCTTTGGAACTGGATGAAAATTTCTCAGACGCTAGGCATAACCTGGATATAGTAAAAAAATATCAAGAGGAGTTAAAAAAACGCAAAGAAGACCAAAAACAGAATAACCAAAACAACTCTGATCAACAAAAAAATAACGACAATTCCGATCAGAAGGACGATAACCAGAAGGATGATTCGAAGGATCAGAAGGATGAAAAGAACCAGGAAAACCAGGACCAGGAATCAACTGACAAAGACGACTCCAATCAGGACAAGGACGATTCCGATGGCAAGATGACACAAAAAGAAGCTGCTGCTCTGTTGGATTCCCTCGGTCAGGATGAACATGCTATGCCGGTAATTTTTTCCGATGCAAAAATTAAACAGACAAAAAAAATCGATAAATTCTGGTAATTTATGAAAGTGATGCAAAAGTTTTTTCTTATCCTATGTATGTCGCACAGCCTGATCGGGTTTTGTGCCGAAATGCAAATAACTGCCCGGTTCGATCCGGACGAAATCTCCATAAATGACACTAGTCAATATGTGGTCGAATTCGTCGGAGTCAGAGCAGTTGACCTGGATTTTCCAAATGTAGATGGTATTGAGCTGGGGCATTCGGTGCAGAGCTATGTCACCGTGACAAACATCAATGGTGCTGTGACACAGAAATCCGTAAAAATATATTCAGCCATACCCACAACACCGGGAGTGGTGACCATACCAAGCTATAAGGTTAACATTGGATCAAAGTCCTATGATGTTCCAGCAGCAACGCTTAAAATATTGGACAAAAAATCGGCACACAAAAAGGTTTCTTCCAATGAAAATCGCCAGGGTTGGATAGACATAGAATTTGATAAAGAGCGGGAGTATTTTGTTGGAGAATCGATACCGATTAAAATAATTGCAAAAATGTCAGCGGCCTGTGAATGGCAGCTGAAAACCAACGCACCTATAAAGGTCGGTGATTCGTTCTCTGATGGGCCATTTTCGGCGCATACGACTTTAGCCGGTAATGACAAAATTTCATGTTCCTGGGATACCACAATAACTCCAATAAAATCAGGAAATAGCACATTTTTATACGAGTTGCCGATGACCGTCACCATACCCTATGAGTTCGTACTTTTTCCGGTTAGCAAAGATGTTATTTTATCAAGTGACACTATGGCATTGGACATAAAGCAATTACCGCAGAACTCTCAACCAAACGATTTTTCCGAAGCCATCGGTGATTTTAAGCTTGGAAGGATTAAATTATCCACGGATAGTGCCCTCGTGAACGATCCAATCACATTAAGCATCGAGATAACCGGCAACGGTAATTTCCAGAGAATGAAAATTCCCAGGCTGGATGAGGATGAAAACTGGAAGGTTTATACACCCAAAGCAAATTTTACAGCCGACGACAAAATCGGCTATTATGGTAGCAAAACCTTTGACTATGTAATAGCGCCAAAAACAACTGGTCAGATCAAAATCCCTAGTCTGAAATTTTCTTATTTTAATCCTAGTCTAAGGGAATATAAAACAATAGACATTGGCGGTGATAGGGAGGTAATTGTCTCCAGATCCGGCAATTTTAGCCAGCCTAGCGGTGATGATAATCAAAAAAATCAGAAAAATCAGAAAAATCAGAAAAATGTCACAGCGAAAAAACACAAAACCTATGATGATTCGCTTATCTATGTAGATTCAAATAATTATCCATCCATTGGGCTGAATATATATGACAGGTGGTTCTGGTTATTGAACCTGGTAATGTTTTTTCTGGTGGCAATTGGAATAATTCGTCTAAGAGCTTCATGTAACGCACAAAGAAACTCATCCCAAAAAACAAAATTATCCGCAAAAGAGGAATTTTCCAAGGCCTATAACTCAGCGTTACTTGCGTTAAAATCCTCTGACTCTAAAGCATTTTATGAACACGCAAGAATAGCCATCGCAAAGAAATTAGAATTGGTTTCGGGCCAAAAAATCGATCCTGGCCTACACAATATTGATGAAACGATTGGTAGGGTTAATTTAACTAATGAAACAAAAGCCTGGCTGAAAAATTTTCTCAGCGAATCCGAAATGGTAGTGTTTAGTAGCCATCAGCCGGACATAACCCATACAAAAGAGCTGGCTAGCGAATTCAGTAAATTTATAAACAGTTTTGGTAAATAGAAGTAAAATGAAAATAATATACCTATTTTTACAATTATTCTTGGTTACAACTGCTTTGGCAGAAAACAGTTTTTTCGATGGAAATGAATACTTTAATAACGGGAAATACCAGGAAGCGATCGAATCCTACAACGGAGCAATAGCAGAAGAAGGCTATTCATTTGCGAAATTATTCAATCTAGGGATGGCGCATAAATATAATGGCAACAATGGGTTAGCATTGCTTAATTTCGAGAGAGCCAGGCATATCAACCAATCTAAAAAAGTTCTAAGCCAGATAAATGATATTCGAAATAAATTGGGAATACAGCCCGACACCGGCCTGGCAGAATACTCTCAGCCAAAAACCATCAAGCTATGGCTAGCCCTGGCATGTATTTCGTTTTGGAAAGCCGTATTCTTCATTTCATTGATTATTATGACAAGGAAATTCTCAAAAATATCTACGGTAATGGCTGGATTGTTTGCCATCATTTTTACGTTGGCACTCGTTGAAATTAATAAACTGACCACCGATGGCCTATCCGCAGCAATTGTGATAAATAATGGAGCAGAACTGCTAGCAGCACCGGTATCCAAGAGCTCAAAAATCGGCCAAGTCAATGAAGGCGAGTATGTTAAAGCATCTTCTTCAAAGAACAATTTTGTTCATATTAAATCCAAAACTGGTGTGCGTGGCTGGGTAAAAACCACGGACATCGAACCGATAATTCCTAAGGTCTAGGCATATGTCAACCATCCGTTGTTTCGTTGGTGAACAGACAAAATTGGCCCCGGGATCAAGATGCCTAATTTCGAAACAGGAATCACATCATCTGCTTAGGGTTCTTAGAGTTAGACCCTCTGACTCTGTGCGGCTGATGAACGGCCATGGTGAAATAGCCGACGCCACCGTTTGCGGTAAAATTGGGGACCTGGTCGAACTGCAAATAGGAGCCGTAAGTATTTACAAGCGGAGCCGATTAGTACTATGCCAGGCTCTGTTGAAAAACAAAGCCATGGATCTGGTTATCAGAGATGCCTCGGCGCTGGGTGTGGCAAAAATTTTGCCGCTGGTCACCGAAAGAACCGAGGTAAAATTTGATAAAAAATCAGCAACCAGCAAGTTATTGCACTGGAGAGCAATAGCAATCGAATCCTGCAAGCAATCCGGCGAGGCATTTGTTCCAGAAATACTAAATCCAGTTGCCATCGAAAGTTTTTTATTTTTAAATACATTCACTGAAATTTCGATAGTCGGGAGTTTATACAGTACCGACGAAAAGCGAATAACTGATTATCAGACAGAAATATGCAATGCACAAACCGTAAATCTAATTATTGGCCCGGAAGGTGATTTTTCCCAGCGGGAATATGAAATGATGCTAACCCGGGGTGTGAAATTTATCAGATTGACTCAGAACATATTAAGGTCTGAAACAGCGGCTTTATGCCTTTTGAGTTTAACGGACCAGATAGCACTGCGATGATTAGCACAGACACACTAAACAGAAAAAGATTCCTAGAGGAGCATCATATGAATTTTTCTGTGATTGCACCGGCCGGCGTAGGAAAAACCACGGCCATCGCAAAAAGAATTGCAGAAATTGCCCGGCGTGTCCCGGAAAAATTGGACTCTTTGCTGGTGGTCACCTATACCCAAAAGGCTGCAAAAGAACTACTTGAGCGTACTAATGTGGAACTAAAATCGAGGGTTTCGGAGAAAATTAATGGCATATTTTTCGGTACAATCCATGAGCTGGCCACAAAAATAATAAGTGAAAATCTAATGTATTTGGGATTGAACCCTGGCTTCAAAATAGAACAGGACGTTTCTTTGCTGTGGAACGATTTTTCTTCAGAAAACGATCATCTTTCATGCCTACCTGAACACATCAGAAGTCGCCTTTTGTCATTCCTGAAATACAAGGATATCCAGGCCTCATACATTCACCTAAGTCATTACCCAACAATTGGTTCCATCGATGATTGGCCGGGCATCAATCTAGAAGAGGTCTTGGCATTCAAAGCAGGGCCAAGGGCTAAAAATATAACAAAGATTCAAAATGAATTAAAAAGATGGCTGGATAGCATAGAAAAATTTCCCTACCGATTCCCTGAGTGTTCAACCAAGTCCAGGGATTTTTTGGAAATCTACAGGCCGGCGGTCATGCCAGTATTAAATTGGGCCACAAATACCTATGGTTATGTGATTAACAGTATAAATGAAAAATTTCTGGCCTATAGGATTGGGATCGGAAAGCTGACCTTCGATGATCTGCTTAAATTGGCCAACAGGGTGGTCTATGCCAGTGAACCCTATGCCATCAAACTAAAGCAAAAAAAATATTCTGTTATTTTAGATGAGGCTCAAGATACTGATCCTGAACAATTTAAGCTACTACTTGGCCTGGTAGACAAACACTATGCTGAAAATAACTACCAAAGCTTTCCCACCAATGGTACCTTTTGCATGGTCGGTGATCCGCAGCAATCTATCTACGGAGATCGCACCGACGTTTCAACCTATTTAAAGATACATAATGACCTGATAGCCAACGACATCGCAACTGAATTGACCTTCTCATTAACCCAAAGGTTCAGCCGGAATATCGCAAAAGCTATAAATAGTCTTTTTGACAAAATACTAGATGGGGAAAATGGCCAGGTCCGCCTAGTAAAGCTGGATTCGGAAAAAACTTCAGCAACAGATACCGCCTGGTCTAAAATCTCAGTATCCAACATTAATGATGAAAAAAATGAAGACCCTGTTATCGTTGAAACCAATGCCATAAAGTCGTTATTTTTTCGCAAAACCCCTGAAAATTTTCATGTTTCAACCTGGTCCGATATAGCCATCCTATGTCCACGAAGAAATTGGCTATCAGAGATAAAGGAAGCATTTTCCGGGGATTTTTTTCTGCCAAAAATACAAATCCAGTCCCAGGCCATGACCCATGGGGATAGTACGATTTTTTCCTGGGTAACAGTGGTTCTGATATACCTTTGTGAGCCGGATAATTTATTTGAGTTTGCCGGGATTTTGCATGAGATATTCGCAATAAAAGACAGTGCGGCCGCCGATCATTTTAAAATAAAAAAAGACAAAAATATAGCTGAGATAGATGGACTTTTTGAGGCATTGAGGGCAGAAATTTATACCAAAAACATTAGCTCGATTTTAAAGGAAATATTATCCTCGATCTATCTTGTGGACAAATGCTTAGCAATTTTCCCAGCTGCCAGAGATGAAATTTTTTCCACACTGGATTACCTGTTTGCACTGGCCCAGGATGCCGACGCACATGGTGTCCAAATATATGAGTTTTGCCACCAATTGAAACAGCTTTTATCCGAAGAACAACCACCTCAGCCCATGGATAAAAATGCCATACAGTTGTACACATTCCATAAGGCAAAAGGTCTTGAGTGGGAAGTAGTTATATTTCCATTCCTGTTTAGAGGGAAAAGGCAGCACGAGTCGCAATTCCCAAGGTTGGTAAGGACCGAGTCGGGCTACAAAATCATGCTGAATGCACTCCAGGAAACCGATTATATAAATACCCAAAAATTAACCTCTAGACAAAATGACGAACGCCTTGGTTATGTAGCACTTACAAGGCAAAAATCCTCAGCCATATTTATCGATGATAGGGCTATTTTTGCAGATAATTCAGGCTCAACAGCAGCCCTGTTAAAACTAACCGACGAAGCATCAAATAACTTTATATTGTTTAACAATTTGGCCAAATTTAACCACGAGCCGGCCACCGCATCTGCTGTGCCTCCTGATCCGAAACCCTGGACAACAGCCGGAGGAAACTTTCTTCACAGCTTCAACAACCCCAATGAGAAAAGTTACCTGTTATACAACAAAATCTCTCCCAGCTCGGCCGACCATAACACCGGAATAACCGCTGAAAATACACCACCAAAAACCGATGATCATGACATCCGTGGACAAATATACGGCACATTGTGGCATGAAACCCTGAATTCAATCCAATGGAATGACAAAAATTTTAAGCAATCTATGGTGAAAACGGCCCATGAAACTGACAATGAACGTCTTGCACTGGAAATAGATAAGCTAATCAATTGCTCACCATTTATGCACATTATCCAGGAATCAGACATCGTTCTAACCGAGTATAGCTTTTGTGTAATTCATGAAAAAACAACCCTGATCGATGGCAGAATCGATATGCTGGTAAAGACCAAAAACAACGTTTTTATAATAATAGATTGGAAAACCGACTTCACCATCACGGAAAAGCATTTTGAAAAAAAATATTCCAACCAGATTACGCTCTACGGCTATGCCATAACCAAGATCTTTAACACAATACCAGAGAAGTACATATACAGCACGCAACGGGGCAAATTAATAGAAATATAGGTGGTTTTGTAACGAAACCTTGACTTTGGGCCAATCGAATCGAGTATCTAAGCTGAAAAAGGGGTCGTAGCTTAGTTGGTAGAGCGCGTCGTTCGCAATGACGAGGTCGTCGGTTCGAATCCGATCGACTCCACCATTATAATTATTATAATAAAAAATCCTAAGCATATGTATGATCTGCTGAAAATTAAAAACCAATCGTCCTGAAATGTTAGGAAAATTATTACGATCAATAAGAGATAAAATTTTCTCATTTAATAAAAGCATAAGCAAAGCCGAGCTTGCCGAATTGCCGCTGTTCAACTTTAATGGTGAAATCATTTTGGTAGAATCCCCACAGGAAGCGGAACGTATGGTAGATTTGTTATTAAAGCACAATGTGTTAGGATTCGATACCGAAAGTAAACCAGCGTTTAGAAAAGGCGAAAGCTATTCACCTTCATTGGTTCAAATTTCCACGGACAAAACCGTATATCTGTTTAAACTGGCAAAGATAAATGGCATAAAATCACTGATACCGCTCCTGGAATCTCAGGATGTAAAAAAGGTTGGCATCGCCATAAGAGATGATATCAACAAACTCAAGGAGCTTGGAAATTTTGAAGATGCTGGATTTGTTGACATAAGCGATTTGACAAAAATTTTGGGCATAGAAAACACCGGACTGCGCACATTGGCCGGCATCTTCCTCAGGTATAGAATATCTAAATCGCTACAAGTTACAGATTGGTCCAAAGAAATCCTATCTAAAAAGCAAATAATATACGCCGCAACCGATGCCTGGGTAAGTCGTGAACTATTCATGAAAGTTAAGGAATTTACATCAAAATAGATGCACCGCCCTATGGAAAGGCTGATGAGAGCCGATGAATTGCTGGTCAGTCAGGGTAAAGCTGCCAGTCGAAATATAGCCCAGTGCCTAATAATGGCTGGAAAAGTTCGAGCATCAGCCGATGATGTGGTCACTAAACCGAGTAGAAAATTTCCTGTCAGCCAAACTTTTTTAATAGATCAACCAGCGAAATTTGTGAGCAGGGCAGGAGAAAAATTGGCCCATTTTATAGAGATATTTGATGTCAAAGTTACTGACTGTGTGTGTCTTGATGTCGGGGCGTCCACCGGAGGATTTTCGGACTGTTTACTGCAAAATGGGGCCAAAACCGTCCTGGGCATCGATGTTGGGTATGGTCAACTTCACTACAAGCTGCAAAAAGATCCACGGATGATAAACTTAGAAAAAACTAATGCCCGTAATGTAAATTCTAGCATGTTGCCAATCAAGAAGTTCGACCTCATTGTAATGGATCTGTCATTCATCTCACTAAAACTTGTGTTAGAAAATATTTGGAAACTTCTGGATGTTAATGGCATGTTAATAGCGTTGATAAAACCTCAGTTTGAAGCTGGTAAAAAGGATGCTGACAAATATGCTGGAGTAATCAAAGACCGATTACTCCAGGAGAAAATAAGGGATAACATTATCAATTTTTCACTAAATTCTCTCGAAAACAGTACCTTTATAGGTGTCACCGATTCGCCCATTACTGGCACCGATGGCAATCGAGAATTCCTCTTTGGCCTGGGAAAAAATTCCCACCAATCAAATTGAAATCATCGTGAAATTTCAGTTATTCTGATTTTCTATATTGTGCTAAGCAATTTTCAAAGGTTAAAGATTCTCCAGATTATCTATTGGGTTGAGGATTACATAACTTTTTAAAATCACGTAAAGCGTCTTCTACTTTAAATATAGGTAAATAACTGTCACTAAATTTTGAATTTTTTTCATTTTTAAAATATTCTTCAAATAAATTTGAATTTTTTTTATTTTTAAAATAATCTACAAATTTTGAAAAACGTATATATCTGCCTTCCTTTATAGACATTTTTACTGCCTCACCTAACAGTTTAATATATTCAGTTTGCGTAGCTTCTTCAGGCAATTCCCTTATTTTTTTCATCAAAGCTTTAAAGTCTGTTCCGACAAAGGCATCCATGAACCTAATGAGCAATTTATGAAGATCATATCCAATAATATAAAAATAATAACCACTACCTTTAGATAATCCAAGTTTTGTATATACCTTTTTGCTTATATCATTAAGCGTAATTCCCAAGGGTCCAGTATCACATCCTTTAAGGGTAAGGGTGTCTATTCCATTATTGAATATAGCTGCAATTATTGTGCTTTTTTTTATTTCTCTAATTTCTTCTTCACCTTCACCAATAAAGCTCAATTTATCTTTATAATTATCCAATCCTGAAGCAAAAAAGATTAAATTTGCCATTTCTTTTAATAACTTACATATGTCTATGACTCCACTACATAAATCAGGAATTTTGGTTACCTTAACATTATGTATTCCGTTATTGACTGCGTTTATATAACGATCAATTTTTTCCAGGTTTTCTTTATTTATCGAGGAAAATACATCACTTTTATCGATATATTCGTCCACTTTATCTGCTCTAGACAACGAGCAAACAGATACAAACATACAAATCACAATTAATTTTTTAATTATTTTTA
>JAITBP010000009.1 GCA_031283585.1 Puniceicoccales bacterium | reverse complement strand
AGTGACCGGTATTGTAACACTATCCAAGCAATTGATCGATGGCGTTAACAAACTCGAAGCCGATTTTATCGCAGACGAATCCTAGCAATCCATCAATCCTAGTCAGCCTAATCTACCAGGCCAAATGCAATTTTTATTGCTTGGCCTAGGGTGTTTTGCTACCATTCCTTTATATATTGACTTCTACGGCCATAGTTGCACCAATCCCTTGTATGCTGACAAAGAAAGTTGCTTTGACCATCGCCACAACCTACTCCAGTGAAGAGCTATTCCGGAAGGCTAACTCTTTAAGAGAAAAATACTTCGGTAACAAAATTCATCTTTGTGGAATAATCAATGCCCGGTCTGGGATTTGCGATATGGACTGCAAATTCTGTTCCCAAAGTTCGTTTCATCAAACCCAGATTGACACATACAAATTCCTTGATAAAGAAACGCTTAGAAAAAAAATACAGGAAGTCCTCAATTCTGGCGCAAATAAATGCGGGGTTGTCACCAGTGGAGGCAAACTTGGCAATCAGGACGTGGAATCTCTGGCCCAGGTACTCAAGAACCTAGCTACCGAGAACAAACAGCGCCTATGTGGATCACTGGGGAGATTGAGCATCGACGATCTCAGGTATCTAAAACAGAATGGCTTGACAAGATTTCACCATAATTTGGAAACCTCCGAGGCTTTCTATCCAAAAATATGTACCACACAAAAATGGAGAGATAGACTAACCACGGCTAAAAATGCAAAAACCGTAGGTCTGGAAACCTGCGTAGGTGGAATTTTTGGCTGCGGCGAAACCTGGAGCGATCGCCTGGATTTCGCCTTCGAACTATACAGATTGAAACCCGATAGCGTTCCAATAAATTTTCTATACAGACACCAGGGGACGCCGTTTGAAAATCTACCACCGCTATCAGCCGATGAAGCTCTAAGAATCATAGCCATCTTTCGGTTAGTTCTACAGGACATAAGTATCCGGATTTGTGGAGGTAGAAAGGATATCCTTGGCGATCGACAGTACGAAATTTTCAAAGCCGGAGCCGATGCGGTTATGGTTGGAGACTATTTGACCACCGGTGGTGAATCGATCGCAAGAGATCTGGAGAATATCAAAAAACTTGGCCTAGCTTTTCAGGAATGAAGAGAAAAAATCTACTTTTCGTAACCGGGACCGATACCGAAGTTGGAAAAACAATAATTTCATCGGCCTTATTTCGTAATGCGGTCAAGCAGGGTTTGAAAACAGCAATAATTAAGCCAATACAAACCGGGTACAATCCCATCGACATCACAGGCCCTTCCAAAGACATAGACATTTATAACAAAGCGGTTTCAGATCTAACCAATGAATGCGAAGTCCATTGTCTTGAATACCTCAAAGCTCCATGCTCCCCTGATCTAGCGTCCAGACTGGAAGGTCACCAAATAAATCCAGATGGGCTACTAGCAAAAATAGAAGAAATAAGAACACGAAATAATCTAACAATAGTGGAAGGTTCCGGAGGAATACTGGTTCCTATAGATGCTAACGGGTTTACCATGTTGAACTTGATGACAGCATTGGCCGGCCCAATTCTACTGGTTACGGAAAATAGGCTTGGTGCAATAAATAACACATTGCTTTCCATCAATGAACTCCGGCGTAATGGGTTGGTCATTTCTGCCCTGGTCATGAATCAGCCTCATTTCCAGAATAGCCATAGCCAGTACATACTAGAAGATAATATCAAACAGATTTCCCAACGAACTGGAATAAAATGCCTGGTTGTGCCATTTCTAGAGCATCTATCTTCCAAGGCTACGATGAATGCAACCGACTTTGATCCCATCAGCAATCTACTCGACGATATCATCTTCTATGGCAACCATACTGAAGCTCCTCAGGATATAATTTCCTTCGACAGAAAACACCTGCTGCATCCCTATGACTGTCCAAAAAATCCGCAGCCGGTGGAGCAGATAATCTATGCCCGGGATTGTGAACTATACACTGCTAATGGCAAACAACTTATAGATGGCATATCTTCCTGGTGGGCCACCATCCACGGGCATAACAATGGCCAATTGAATGATCACCTGAAATCTCAGATCGACAAATTTTCCCACGTCATGTTTGGTGGATTTACCCATGAACCGGCAGTAAAACTTTGTGAAAATTTGTTGGAAATCGTACCAAAAAATCTTCAGAAAGTTTTTTATTCCGATTCCGGATCCGTGGCCGTTGAGGTGGCAATGAAAATGGCCGTACAGTATTGGCAAGGCGTCGGTAATCGGCAAAAAACCAAGTTTCTTTCACTGGCTGGTGGCTACCACGGAGACACATTGTGGGCCATGTCGGTCTGTGATCCCACCGGTGGAATGCATCGATCCCTTGCCTCGGTTCTACCAAAACAGGTGTTCCTGCCAAAACCATCCTATCGATTTGGAGAAGTCTTTGATATTGAAGAAGAAACACGAAAATATGAGAATTTTTTCGCAGCCCACAGTCAGGAACTAGCCGGTATGATTTTTGAGCCCGTAGCCCAGTGTGCCGGCGGTTTCTGGTTCTATAGCAAGGAGTACCTGGAAATCTTCAGAAACCTCTGTACAAAATATGATATCCTCTTGGTTGCCGATGAGATAGCAACCGGGTTTGGGCGTACCGGCAGGATGTTTGCCTGCGATTTTGCCAGGATTCAACCGGATATAATGTGCCTGGGGAAAGGATTAACCGGCGGAGCTCTGTCCCTTGGAGTTACATTAACCACAGAAAAAATCACCGACGGAATTTGTAACCAGGGGCAGGTAATCCTACATGGCCCAACATTCATGGCCAACCCACTGGCCTGTGCTGCTGGCATCGCAAGTCTTTCTCTACTGTCAAGCCAGGATTGGCATGGCCGGGTCATGGCCCTACAGAATCAAATGATCAACAAATTATCCCAGCTGAATGGCTTTCCAGGTGTAAAAGACCTACGTATCCTGGGAAGTATTGGTGTGATAGAAATGGACAAACCTGTTGACAGAGAACGATTTACATCATTTTGCCACGGGAAAGGCATAGGGCTTAGACCCATCGGTAACCTGATCTATACCATGCCACCCTACACCATAACACCCCGACAATTTGACAAAATATTAGACACCATCCTGGAATATCTGGCTACCTAATGTCCAATGGCTTACTCCACTAATAATCTCATTTCAATTCTTATTGATTGATTTAGCCATTTAGATTGTATACTACCGCACTAGACATGAATCCAATGAATTTTACTCCAAGGGCCCAACAGGTGTTGGTGCTCGCTAGACAGGCAGCCGACCGTCTTGGCCAAAACTACGTAGGCACTGAACACCTACTGCTTGGACTGATTGAGTTGGGCCAAGGAATAGCCGTTA
The DNA here is from genome assembly GCA_031283585.1 of Puniceicoccales bacterium. NCBI lineage: Bacteria > Pseudomonadati > Verrucomicrobiota > Opitutia > Puniceicoccales > Puniceicoccales bacterium. The sequence continues at coordinate 25,505 of JAITBP010000009.1, read as the reverse complement.
ATGTTCTGCAACATCTTGGTATAGAAAGTGATGACATAAAGCAGAAGGTTCAGGATATGGTGGCCGAAGTAACCCATGAGGATGATACAACCGCCGGACAACATCTGGATTCGATACCATTCACTCCAAGGGTCAAAAAAGTCCTCATATCCGCAGCCAATGAGGCTAAGGCTTTGAACCATCCATACATAGGTACCGAGCATCTGCTACTGGGTCTGATGAGAGAAACCGAAGGAATTGCTGCAAAAGTACTTACTGAATTTGGTGTGGATATAGATGCCTGTAGGAATGAAATTCTATCCGAATTGGATCCAAATTTTATCGGCCTCCAACCTACAAAAAATACCGAGGACTCTGACGATGATGATATGCAGGAATATGGTCATTCTCAACCACTTACACAACGTGAACAGAAAACACCAGCTCTCAAAGCTTTCGGCCGAGATCTCACCGCATTGGCAAGGGAAGGCCAGCTGGATCCAGTCATAGGCCGGGCAAAAGAAATAGAGCGGACCATTCAGGTGCTTTGCCGAAGAACTAAAAACAACCCGGCTCTAATCGGTGAAGCCGGTGTTGGTAAAACGGCCATAGCCGAGGGTCTTGCCCAGGCCATCGCCGATGAAAACGTACCAGATCTCCTTACTGGCAAAAAGGTTATAACTCTTGATCTGGCACTAATGGTGGCTGGAACAAAATATCGTGGTCAATTTGAGGAAAGGCTGAAGGCCGTCATGGAAGAGATAAGGCGAAGCCGAAATATAATACTTTTTCTTGATGAACTTCACACCATCGTCGGTGCCGGATCCTCCGAGGGCTCAATGGATGCCTCAAATATCCTAAAGCCTGCCCTATCCCGTGGAGAAATACAATGTATAGGCGCCACAACCATAGCGGAATATAGAAAAAATATAGAAAAAGACGCCGCCCTAGAACGGAGATTCCAACCCATATATATAGATCCGCCTAGCATCGAAGACGCAACGAAAATCCTCTTCGGTATCCGGGAAAAATATGAAGCACATCATAATGTCAAATATTCTGACGAAGCCATCGAACTTGCAGTCAAACTGTCCGACAGGTACATAAGCGGTAGGTTTTTACCAGATAAGGCGATAGATATCTTGGATGAATCAGGATCTCGGGCCCATATCAACACGATGAATCGTCCGCCGAAAATAGAAAAATTGTCGAAAAAAGTTGAAGAAGTGTGTGGGTTAAAAGAAAGGGCCATATCCGAACAGAAATTCGAAGATGCGGCCAGGTTCCGTGATGAAGAAAAAAAATTGAAGGAAGAAAGGGATCTAGTACTAGAAAAATGGCGTAAATCTAGAAAAGATCATCGGGCAATGATAGGACCAGAAGATATCTATAAAATAGTATCCAATTGGACGGGCATTCCTCTGGCGCGAATAGAACAAAAAGAAAGCGAGCGGTTATTAAAAATGGCCGACGAATTGCGCAGCATGGTCATAGGTCAAAATGAAGCCACCGACGCCATAGCCCGGGCTCTGCGCAGGTCAAGAGCCGATCTTAAAGACCCCAAAAGGCCCATAGGAGCTTTCCTATTCCTTGGCCCCACCGGTGTCGGCAAGACTCATCTTGCCAAGGTGTTGGCCGAAAAGATGTTCGGAAGTAACGACTCTTTAATCCAGGTTGATATGTCCGAGTATATGGAAAAGTTTGCCGTATCGAGGATGATAGGGTCACCACCTGGTTATGTGGGCTACGACGAGGGCGGTCAACTCACCGAAGCCGTAAGAAGAAAGCCCTACTCGGTCGTGCTCTTCGATGAGATAGAAAAGGCCCATCCTGATATTCTACAGATATTGCTTCAGGTCCTTGAAGATGGACATCTTACGGATAGTCTTGGACGGAAAGTTGATTTCAGAAACACCATACTGATAATGACAACCAATATTGGTGCCCAATTTCTACAAAAAAGCACAACGCTGGGCTTTGGTTCCGGAGATGAAAGTGATTTCCAGAAAGCCAAAGAAAGCATAATCGAAGATGCCAAGCGATCATTCAAACCAGAATTTATAAATAGACTGACAGACATGATTGTATTTCGCCAGCTATCCCATGATGATCTTGGCAAAATAGTAGATTTGGAAATATCAAAGATAGCCGAACGGCTAGAATCAAAAGACATAAAGCTCAAAATAGAAGAATCTGTCAAAGAAATCCTAATAAAAAACGGCTACGATAAAAAATTTGGTGCTCGACCACTAAGAAGAGCCATAGAAAAATACATCGAAGATCCTCTATCCGAAGAGTTTTTGAAAGGAAATATTGTCGAGGGCCTACCGCTAACAATAATCACTGACAAGGACAATAACGTATGCTTTAAGCAAAAAAAGAATAAGCCACAGCATGATCGGGACATTTCTGGTGATGCCTAGCAGGCTTTATCTGACCAGCAACAGGTTTCGATTGGACCTACTATCTCCTAAGAATACCTGGCAATTTGGCTGATAGTTCGCCGCTGGAGATTGTGCGTACGGTTCTTTTAGCCAATGGGGTGTGCGGAGTGTTATCTGCTTGTTGATCAACGGAACGCGCCGTATCATGAACGGTTCTTGGAGCCCTTAAACTGACATCTCTGTCCAGCTGTCTAACACTTCTACTGGTGATAGAAATTTTTTCAGCAGGTCTACTCACATGCCCAGATTCCACAAGCTTCATAAACTTATCGGCATCCTGTGGAATGACAGCATCCTTAGTATTTATTTTAGCATTATTTTTACCAAATACTGCTCCAGCTGCTCTATTTAAATTAATACCATCCATCATAATTACCTCAGCTTATCTCTGTTTTGATTGACTTGATTTTTACTTAGGTTCTCAGCTTTCCCAAGCGTTTCAGCTTCCAGTGCCAAGCCTTCGAGCTTTTTTGACCAAATTTCAACGTTATCAATAAATTCCCCAAGACTATCTTCCAGACTACAGGATTCTTTCAATGGCAACTCGAATCTACGGGCCATAACAACAGTTTGGGTTTGTTTATCTATGCTAAGAGTTGCTTCACCAGAGTCTTTCCAAAAAAAGTTTGCCTCCAGTAGCATTTCAAAAATTCTTTCGCGCCCTTCAAATGGAACCACCGACACGTAGGAGTATACAATCAATATACCATTAACTTCGTCTAATTCCACATTAAGGACAATTTTTTCATCAAATATCAAAATACATCTATTATATGCATCCAATGCCAGCTTCGGAAGATCCAGAGTCTTACCAAGCTTATGTAACAGAGTATCAACTTCTATTTTATAATCCATCAAAACATTACGCCTCAGTTTATGTCAGTTTATTAATGGCTACTGGCTAAGCAAGTATTTTATTGGTAAATTACTATAAATTACCATAACTAACAAATTATCCTACAAAACATTTCTCATTTTAGCTTGCTATCTATTTTGATAAAAATAATTATTAGTCACTATAGTTTTTTAGTCAGGGTGTATAAATACACATAAAATGATTTATATTATAACAACAGATGTCTGATTTTAGAAGAAGCAAAAAGAGCGATGCTAACCGCATCGGGTTTATTGAGGGTGATTTTGGATGCGATGGCACAGTGACAAATCCAGATCCAAGTGATAATAGTGATAAGTGTTGCCGTAACTCACTAAAAAGAGGTAGAGCATCCCGTAGCGCTATAAAAAAATGTGATCCACAAGGTTCTGCCATAGACTTTGTGGTGAATGACACCTCCAGGGTAATGTCCGATGCCATATCGATGAAACACAGTGGCAAACAACGTGGACAAAAGCGACCTGTATCGATTAAAAAGTCTACGACAGTGCATGAAGATATTAAAACCCAATCACAACCTTCCTGTACGGACCTGGTCGGTGTCACGGAAGAACCTTGTCCTGACAGCGATAGCAACAGAGGCAGTAAATTTGGTCGTAATGGAACCCAGAAAAAATATAGCAGAATTGATAATAAAAGAACACGGAACGATGATACTGGTAAAAAATATGCCTGCACGAAAAAGAAGTGTGCCTGTTCCTCGTTCATTTCAAAAATTATGTCATTTTTTGGCTTTTCTTCTAAGGCAAAGGAAAGTTCTAACAAACAAAGTAACTTTTCTGTAGAAAAACCTAAAGATCGACCGAAAAGCTACGGCGTTGCCAATGCTAATAAAAAAAGTAGAACTAATTCCGATCTAAAAACAAAAGAAAAAAGTTAGAAACATATGGATACTGTAAAAATTTCCGGTGGGAAACTTTTGCATGGGTCTGTAGATGTAAGTGGGTCAAAAAATACCTGTTTACCGGTTTTGGCAGCATGTTTATTGACAGCTGAACCTTGTGTTATTAAAAACGTGCCGTCACTTAGTGATGTCACTTCCATGATAGATCTAATTAAAGATCTTGGGGTTAGTGTTGAATCAATCTCTAGTAAGACGCTTCGAATCCACGCAAGAAATCCAAGGTCGATGGTTGATTCTGCCTATGTCAATAGAATACGTGCCTCGGTGTGTTTGATGGGCGCATTGCTTGGCAGGACCGGCGAAGTATCCATACCGATGCCCGGAGGTTGTGTTATAGGCGAAAGACCCATAGATCTACATCTTCGAGGGTTTCAAATGCTTGGGGCCAATATATTGACCACCAACAAAAACATCTATCTGTCCACAAAGGCGTTGGTAGGTAATAAGATATACATGTCAGGTAGGTATGGCTCAACGGTCACTGGCACAGCAAACCTGTTGATGGCATCGGTGCTTGCCCAGGGCCAAACGATGATTTATGGTGCAGCCTGCGAGCCTGAAGTGGTTAGCCTATGTAAATTTTTGACAATAATGGGAGCCAAAATAGATGGCCTGGGTACATCAACTTTGGTCATCACAGGAGTGGATAAATTGCACGGCTGTGAATTTACCATAGGCCACGACAGAATAGAAGCCGGAACATTCGTAATCCTTGGACTAGCCTGCGCTAAGGAATTAACAGTAAATGGCATAAGCCACTCGGATTCACTGATAACCCCTCTGCTCGAAGCCGGTGCCGATATGAAAATTGAGAATGACAAAGCCATCGTTAAGAAATCCGAGCATATACGTTGTATGCATATCACCACATCACCATTTCCTGGCTTCCCAACGGACCTTCATGCCCAACTATCAGTACTTATGACCCAGGCCAATGGCATAAGCACCATAGAAGAAAAAATATATCCTGAAAGATTTGGGCATGTGCCAGAACTGGTCAAAATGAAAGCGAACATCAAATTAAATGGCACTTCGGAAATAATAAACGGACGGTGTAACCTACAGGGGAATAACCTAGCCGCAACCGATCTCCGGGCCGGCGCAGCGCTTTACATAGCAGGCTTATTGGCTAAAGGCGAAACCATCATAACGAACACCAGGTATGTGGACCGTGGCTATGACCATTTTAATGATAAGTTAAAATCCATCGGCGCCGATGTATGTGAGGTTTAAAAATCAAGGCAGCGGATTAACGCCACCGCCGATACAACGGGTTAGCCAATATTTACCATTTTCGTTCAATGTATTGACGGATTCTGCTGAATTATATTTGCCTGAAATAGAAGCAGTTATATCATTAGCACCCCTTTGATCGCCAACCGATTCGCAGACAAATTTTTGGAATGCGGCCACCTCTATTCTGAGGTTTTCGTCGATGGGTTGGGTCGAGACAAGCCGTGTCAGGATATGAGAAACCTGATCGATGAGTTCACGCCTTCTAATGGACTGGACAAACATGCACTTCGCCTTCATGAATAGCAGATAGTTATACAACGGACTATCATCGTTTACTTTTTCCAACAATGACTCATATAAAAGCTGTGCACCGGGAAAGTCATTGCGCAGTCGCAGTATGGTTCCCTGGGCCAATCGGGCGAAATATTTTAGGTCAGAACTTAGTTCACTTTTGGCGATATCTTCCAGCATTGCCATTGATTTGTCGTAATTTTGAAGACCATCCTTGATATCATATTGCACGGAAAAGTATAATGCTAACTTGGCCTCATAGTGTAACCTATTTCCTGCGAAAGAAACCAATATGGCACTTGCCTTTTTATAGTTCCCAAGCTTGGCCATATATTCGGCTTCGTAAAAAAACGAATTGTCTGCACAAGGGCTCGAGTTATAGTGCAATCTCAACCTATTAAATTTGGCCAAAGCCGAACTGTGCATACCATAACACAGATCTATTTTACCTGATAGCAACAACACCGACGCGAACAGGTTATACATTTCCATGCTGTTCATACCAAGGCTATCATATCTCAAAATATCCGCCAAAATCTGGCGAGCCGCATTGAAGTTAGATAACCTGTAGGAAATGTAGGCCTCGACATATGAGAATTTCAGTTTCAACCGAATGTTCAGTGTCGATGACGGCCGAACCAGCACTTCCCTAACCCGCTTCAAGGCCTCGGGCATCTTATTACCCTTAACCATCGAACAGATCAAATTCCATTCTGCCTTCCAATAGCCTTGGGACTTAATGATATCTGGATCTTTTTTAACCGTTTCCATCAACGATATTGTGGCTTCAAATGACCCGCTTTTCAGCATCGAGTTAACATGACGAAATAATAATTCATCCTTTGGCAGGCTATCCGCTTTCTCAAACAACTGGGCATAGAGATTCGCCGCCATCTCGTTGTCACCATTCAGGTAATAGGCATCGGCAATCCTGAGCGTATGCCTATCCTTCTCCTTTTGGGTGTCTGATAACCCAACCAATTCTTCAAGACACTCCACCACCGTTCGAATTTTTCTTGGAGATTCGCGGTAGGCGCTGAAAGCTAACAACTCCAGCGACTGTTTTCTAGCTTTAACCATGTCTATTTTACCTGGCAGCTTTGCAAGAAAATCCCGTATTTCCAGAACCTTTGATTCAATATTAATTGCTCTGTGGCCAGCAGGCTGCTGTAGCATAAACATAAAAAAGCTAATAAGAAACAATAGCATATAAACACAGCATCGGCCTGGCAATACAACCCATTTTCGCCCTATTTCAAGACAAACTTCGGTTCGGCCATTTTTTCAACCACATCACTTGTAATGTTCACAGCTTTGACATTATCTCTCGACGGAAGCGAATACATTATATTGACCATAAAGCTCTCTAAAATTGATCTCAGGCCCCGGGCACCGGTCTTTAACTTGCACGCCTCCTTGGCGATAGAAACCACGGCATCGCCATCCACAGTCAACTTCACGCCATCCATTGCAAACAACTTTTCGTACTGTTTTACCATGGCATTTTTTATATCAAGCATAACATGAATCAGATCGTCCTGGGACAGTTCATCCAGCACAGATATGACTGGTAGGCGGCCAATGAACTCAGGAATCAAGCCATAATGCACCAAATCTTCGGATCTAACTTTTTTCAAAATGGCCTCGTCACTTTTATCATCATCGCGCCCGGTTTTTCCAGCTCCGAAGCCAAGTATTTTTTTGCCAACTCGCTCACTGACAATTTTGTCCAGACCGATAAATGCACCGCCACAGATGAATAAAATGTTACTGGTATCGATCTGAATATACTCCTGCTCGGGATGCTTTCGACCACCCTTTGGCGGCACATTACAGATGGTACCTTCTAGTATTTTTAGCAGAGCCTGCTGCACACCTTCGCCGGAAACATCCCTTGAAATTGAAACATTTTCCGTTTTGCGGCTTATTTTGTCGATTTCATCAACGTAAACGATGCCACACTCGGCTTTTTTGACGTTGTAATCGGCGTTCTGGATGAGCCTCAATATAATGTTTTCCACATCTTCGCCCACATAGCCGGCTTCGGTTAAAGTTGTGGCATCTGCTATGGCAAATGGTACGTCAAGAATCTTAGCTAAGATCCTAGCTAACAAGGTCTTTCCACAACCAGTCGGACCGATAAGAAGCACATTGCTCTTTTCCAGCTCCACGTCTTTCAGTTCCTCCGGTATGGTGATTTTCCTGGTATCATCACCACTGATAATTCCGGATGTCAGAAGCCTTTTGTAGTGGTTATATACCGCCACCGAAAGCACCTTTTTCGCATGATCTTGTCCTATAACATACTCATCGAGAATCGCCTTTAACTCACTCGGGCTCTTGCAATTAAATCTAAGAAGCTCGTCATCTTTACTGCTAGGGCCATCGGACCGCGATTTTAAATCGAAACCCTTTCGTCCTCCTTCTTTCGCAACAAAATCAATGGATGCAAAATCATCCAGATCCTTCGCCAGCGCTCCAATGCACACCTTAACACATCTATCACAGATAAACACGTCCGGACCAGCCACAAGTTTCCTTACCATGAGCTGACTTTTCCCACAAAAAGAACAATAATCTAGATCATCAGCCATAAATACAAAAATGTTAATTAAATGATGGTTTTATTTTTTTATTCCTATCGCTGGCTTTGGGTTTTTTTTGGTTTTCAACCGTCGCATCATCCCCTGGCTTACAATCTTTGGCCAACTTTAACAACATATCCCTGAAGGTGTTGATGCTCGTCGATGCTCTGAAAATCCTCTTGCATATACCTTCACGGATCTGAACCACCAGTTGCTCAAAACAACGATAGGCCTCATGCTTATACTCGGTCAACGGATCCTTTTGCCCATAACCTGCCATGCTCACACTTCGCCTAAGTTCTTCCATTTCAGTAAGATGATCCTGCCAATTTTCATCTATTGAATTTAAAACCACCGCACGCTCTATTTCCGGCAAAACTTCCCCATCTTCGGCAGAAACCTTTACATCGTAGGCATTCTTAATTCGTTCAAATACAAATTGCCCGAGCACATCTCCAGTCTCAAATTCCTCCAACTCTTTCCTGTTTATCGCCACCGGAAAGCTCATATTTATATAATAAACAAAAGAATCAAGTTCAGCATCGTCAACGATATCGGATTTTTTCTGGCCTATGGCCCTATGCGCCCTATCAAAAACCTCTTCACTTATAAAATCTAAAATCATCTCCCGGATATCATCATTCTTTAGCACCTTGTTTCTGAGCGCATAGATTATCTCCCTTTGCTTGTTGAGCACATCGTCGTATTGTAACAGCCTACGTCGCATGGAATAATTATGCGCCTCGACTTTTTTCTGTGCCCGTTCTATCGACGAATTCAGCCAAGGGTGCTCTAACACTTCACCATCCTTAAAGGTACGTTCCAATATGGATGCAATCGGCCCTGAGCCAGCAAATAATCTGATCAAATTATCCTCGAGGGACACATAAAATTCCGACATCCCTGGATCACCCTGTCTCGCACAACGTCCTCTCAATTGCCTGTCCACTCGCCTGGATTCATGGCGTTCTGTGCCTATAACAAGCAATCCACCCAGATCTGCAACTCCTTCACCGAGTCTAATATCCGTTCCACGGCCTGCCATATTTGTGGAAATTGTCACCGCATCTTTTATCCCAGCATTTGCAATGATCTCCGCCTCCTTTTGATGAAACTTTGCATTCAGAACCGTGTGTTTTATTTTGGAACTTTTCAACATCCTGCTGAGAAGCTCCGAGGCTTCCACCGACGCCGTTCCAACCAGCACCGGCTGGTGATTTTGATTGGCTTCTTTTATCCTTGCGACCACCGCGCTATATTTTTCGCGTCGAGTTTTAAAGATCAAATCGTTGGAATCTTTCCTTAGGCAGGGACAATTGGTCGGAATAGCCATTACGGATAGCTTGTAAATATCAAAAAATTCCTGGGCTTCGGTTTCGGCCGTACCGGTCATACCAGCAAGCTTTTCATACATCCTGAAATAGTTCTGTATCGTAATGGTAGCATAGGTCTTGGATTCTTTCTCAATTCTGAGACCTTCCTTGGCCTCGATGGCTTGATGGAGACCATCACTCCACCGGCGCCCGGGCATTGCCCTACCGGTGTTTTCATCCACAATGACCACCTTACCATTTTGTATAACATACTCTTCATCAATATTATAGAGGCTGTAGGCCCTTAACAATTGACTCACACAGTGAAGCTTTTCACTTTTTATCGCAAAATCTTCTTCGGCCTCACGCTTTATCCTATCGCATTCCTTGGCATCCAAGGTCTTATCACTATCTATGCCTGAAAACAACATCGGTAGGTCCGGCAAAACAAAGGCATTTGGATTGCTTGGAAACAGCGCATTCCTTCCCATTTCCGACAGGTCGGCCTGATGATTTCTTTCGTCTATCGTGAAATACAGTTCCTCTTTCATCTGCACGCGCAGTTCACGATTTATGTCGGACCCCATCTCCAGGTCAAACTTGTCCAACTGTTTACGATATATTCCTGTTTCCATCAGGCGTAGCAACTGCCGATTTTTTGGCATACCTTGCCTTATTTGCCATAGCTTTTTATAGGCTTCTTTATCAAATTGATCCTGGGTTAACCTGGCCAAAGCCTCCTCGGCTATCTTGTTACATAACGATTTTTGCAGCGAAACGAGCTTTTCGATGGCCGGCTTAAGTTCAAGGAATGGCGTTTTACGTTCTTTCCGGGTTGGACCTGAAATAATTAACGGTGTCCTGGCCTCGTCTATCAAAATTGAATCTATTTCGTCAACTATACAAAAGTAATGATCTTTTTGGACCTGGTCCTCCTGGGCTGTGGCAATACCATTGTCGCGCAGATAATCAAATCCAAACTCCGAAGATGTGCCATAGGTTATGTTCCTGTCATATTCCTGCTTCCTATCCTCGGAATCCATTTCATTCTGAAGGCAACCAACCGAAAGACCAAGTAAATTATACAAATAGCCCATCCATTCCGAGTCTCTCTTGGCCAGGTAGTCGTTAACCGTAGCAAGCTGGCAATTACGTCCGGTGAGTGCATTTAAATATAAGGGCAATGTGGCCACCAAGGTTTTTCCTTCGCCGGTGGCCATCTCGGCTATCATTTTCTGATGTAGAGCCATGCCTCCAATCAACTGGACATCGTAATGGATCATATTCCATTCTATTTCATGACCGCAAACCTCTATCTTTTTGCCACATAACCGCCGGGCAGCATTTTTAACCAAACCAAAGGCCTCGGGTAACAGCGAATTCAATGTTTCCCCATCCTTATACCGCTGCATGAATTCCATGGTTTTTTCACATAACTGACCATCTGCTAATGCCTTATATTGCTCATCAAACCTGTATATTGATTTCACTATCGGCTGACACTTTTTTAAAAATTTCTTGTAGTGACGCCCCGAAAATAATCTAAAAATTCTTCCTATCATAGCTGATTGTTGGCATCAATACAGATTACACCTGCAACCGCGATACCTACCTGGCCTAAAATTGAGTAACCAGGCGATTTTGCAAGATTTTTTAGAAAATGTTCTGGATTTTTTGATAACATTAGTTACGCTGCATCCTGCCGGGGTGCTCGTGATTCCGGATAAAATGTTCCGTTCCTTATTATGTATTACATAATGCTGAGCAATGGGTTGTAGCTGTCAGGCCATTTTATTATGGAAGACAAAAGCTTCTCTGCTAGCATAAGTCTGTTGAGGGCATAGGTAAATGAACATATCAGTGACACGGCACACCCAGCCATCGAAGCTTCCTGAAGTCTTTGAAGTCTTTTTTGCTTTTGCTGTAAATTATCAAATGTTTTGCTGGGATATAAGCCGGATTCTGTTCGACATTCGCCGATGTGCTCATCTATCTAGTGAACTTCACTCTCCCGCTGGGGAGTGCGGCAAACCCGCGAATATGGGACTGGCAATCCATTCGCCTATTTTGCCTTGCATCTGATTGGGTTTTCATTGCTGGTTGGATTACTCCAACCACGGTGAGCTCTTACCTCGCCATTTCACCCTTACCTCTCGGCGGTATACTTTCTGTTGCACTTTCCGTCTGCGAATAGTATTTCGCAGCCCAGATTTTCACCTGGAATCACGCCATGAGATGTCCGGACTTTCCTCTCGAATACCTCTCTTTACGAGCGAGCACACACCCAGCAAAACATTCATTAACCTATGAAAACCAATCCGATGTCAATCTAATACACTAATTTAAATTTAGGCTTATCGTCATCATCATCTATCTCTGGATCGCTATAATCATCTTGGGTGGAATTATTCAAATTTTCCGACTCACTGGAATAATTCGTGCTGAACCAGCTCATATACAAATCCCATAAACCATTATTAAGAACAAAAAAGAAAATAAAAATTTCTTTCACACAATTTTTACCAATATAATCAGAATCAATAACATAAGTCATAAAATACACCACATTAAGCCAGGACATACATGCTTCCTTTAGTGTTTCATCAGAATCAGCAACAGCCTTTCTAAACTGATCGGCTATAAAACTTAACATATTATACAGGAATGTTTTCTTTATATCTTCATAGGGAAATCTTGTTCCGTTAATATCCAGTGGATACAACAAAAAGTCTGGAAACGCATTTAATATACGCATAAAACAACTGTATGCATTATAGACTGCATTAACATCGCTACCAATAGGCTTCCCATGTGAGCCTTCCGGAAAGTAATAAGCACCAAATAATATCATATATTTGCAAGTGGATGACACACCATTGGCTAAATTCAAATTGGAAATACTGCTATCTTTACTTATAATTTTGCCATAAAGATTATTTACACTACCTTTAATCATCCCATCAAACAGACCATTGTCATGACCATTGTCCGGGCTATCTGTATGCTTCACAATTGCGCTCTGTGAGATTAATTGGTTACTCACTAAAAAATCCATTAATTCTGGGTTAAAATCCATAGTTTTAGATAGAACACTATTCTATAACAAAACAACATAAAAATAAATTAATTTTTAACAAATAAAAATATTTTATGCCTATGCTTGTATTATGGCTAGGTTACCTACTTTTTCGACGACACGAATCTAACCTTTTTATTATTAAGTGGTTGAGCAATTTTTTTTACAGATTTTTCTGATTTTATCTCTGGCTCTTCTGATTCGCATGATCTATCTGGTTCGTATAATTTATCTGATTTATCTGATTCTCCTGATTCGCATGATTTATCTGGTTCGCATGATTCTTCTAATTCTTCTGATCCTACTGATTTATCTAGTTCTCCTGATTCGCATGATTCTTCCGATTCGTATGATTTATCTGATTTATCTGATTCTTCCGACTCGTCGTCGTCTTCTTCAGTGCTATATTTTGAATATTTATTACCAAAATCTTTATAGTCTATGTAAAATTGCTTCACTATGGTATCTATGTACGGCTGTTCACACTTTTCTAACACTTCCATTATATGTGAAAAATCTTTCAGATGAATCCACGTAAATATAATGTTATTTTCGTCATTATGATAACTTTTTGCTATAATCGCTAATGCATTGTACATAAACGTCTTCTTTATGTCACTTGTTAAAAATGCTTCACCGTTGATATCCAGGGGATAGGATAAAAATTCCGGAAATTTTTCAAGTGCTTTTTCTAATATGGCACAGATAGCTTCGATATAAAATTCCTGCTCTGAAATTACACAATCCTGAGCTTCTTTTCGGCCTAATTCCATAAACTCATGCGCACACAATATATCAATAAACGCTGAATAATCGCAGGCGATGGACAGCCCGGCACCATTCAATTTCAATTGAGAAATGCTATCATCTTTGGTTTCAATTCTGTTTAAAAACGTAGCTAAACCATCTTTCAGATTATCAACAAGCGCTACATTGGTGGGTTCATTTTTTATTAACTTTTTTTTTACTAAAAAATTTATTACCTCTGTGTTAAAATCCATATCGGTACAAACCCATTATTCTGCTAAAAAATAAACAAAAAACACAATGTTGTAAATAGGTAAAAATATATTATAGATACTGCCAAATTACCCAATATCACAGACTTACATATTTTCGCATCTTAAACTCGGCCTGCTTGCCATCATTCCATTGATGCACCGGCCTAAGATAGCCAACAACCCTGGAATATACCTCCGTTGCACTTCCACAGGTTGGACACAGGAAATGCTCACCACCTATATATCCATGAGATTGGCAGATAGAAAAGGTTGGCGTCAATGAGAAATAGGGCAACTTGTAGCCATTAGCTATTTTATAAATCAAATTTTTTATAGCTTCCGGCTCTTTTATTCTTTCTCCAAGAAAAATGTGAACGACGGTACCTCCGGTAAATTTAGTTTGCATATCATCTTGATTGTCAAGAAGCTCGAATAAATCATCAGTGAAGTTAACCGGCACATGGACAGAATTTGTGTAGAATGGCGCTCGGTTAGCAACATTTTCACCTTTGCCGTCATCATCGTTTGCACACACAATTCTGCTACCGAATCTGGCTTTATCCTTTTTGGCAAGTCTAAAAGACGTACCTTCCGCCGGCGTTGCTTCTAGGTTGTAGTGATTACCGGTCTTTTTCTGGTACTCAATCATCTTATCCCTCATATAATCCAATACATTAAGAGCAAAAGTCCTGCCTTCTTCAGTGGTTATATTTTTACCAAATAGGTTAATGCAGGCCTCATTCATTCCCACAATACCTATGGTAGAAAAATGATTCTTCCAGTAGGACCCAAATCGCTCTTTTATACCTTTTAAATAGAATGTTGTATAAGGGTACAGGTTTGAATCGGTCATTTTTTCCAACAGGTCACGTTTGATCTCCAGACTATCTCTAGCCAGATCCATCAGAACCCTCAATCTGGCAAAAAATTCTGCTTCACTTCCAGCCAAATAGGCAATTCTCGGTAGATTTATCGTGACCACACCAACGCTACCGGTAAGCGGGTTTGCACCAAACAATCCACCGCCACGGCGCTCAAGTTGAGTATTATCGATTCTAAGACGACAGCACATCGATCGAGTATCCTCTGGTTTCATGTCCGAATTTATAAAATTGGAAAAATAAGGTATGCCATATTTACTGGTCATCTCCCAAAGACCTTTTAGAACTTCACTGTCCCAATCGAAATTTTTGGATAAATTTATCGTCGGAATCGGAAATGTCATTATCCTACCCCGGGCATCGCCATTGGTCATAACCTTAAATAGCGCCCTGTTAAAGATATCCATCTCCGCCTGAAAGTCACCATAGGTCTCACTTCTTGGTTCACCTCCAACTATCACCGGTTCGTTGGCCATATGAGCCGGACAGAATAAATCCAGAGTTATGTTCGTGAATGGAGTCTGAAAGCCAACCCTTGTCGGGACATTTACGTTGAACAGGAACTCCTGAAGCGCCTGTTCGACCAGTCGATCGTCAAGGTTATCGAACCTTATGAATGGAGCCAAAAACGTATCAAAGCTCGAAAATGCTTGAGCTCCAGCGGCTTCACCCTGCAGTGTGTAAAAAAAGTTCACAATCTGGCCCAGCGCAGTTCGGAAATGTTTTGGTGGTTTAGCTTCTAATTTTCCTGGCACACCACAAAACCCTTCGCGCAGTAAATCAGCCAGATCCCAGCCAACACAATAAACTGATAGCTGGGTCAGGTCATGTATATGAAAGTCACCGGACTCATGGGCATCTCTTATTGCTGCCGGATACACCTTATGCAACCAGTAGGCCTGACTCATTGTTCCGGCCAAATAGTTATTTAGACCCTGCAGCGAATAGGTCATATTGCTATTCTCTCGGACCTTCCAATCCAATTTTGCCAAATACTGTTCAACGCTGCTTACCTGGGATTTGGCCGACAGCTCGGCGGTGTTATCCCGACTATCCCTGGCCAGAATAAACATCTTGGTACTGGCGCGAAACTGGGACCTAAACAAAACATTTTCCACGGCATCTTCGATCGATGAGCAGGAATGTTCCGAACTACAACCTCCTTGCTCCCAAATTTTTGAAATAACCTCCCTGGACAGCGCCCAGGATACCTCATTGTCAAATTCACCGGTCGCTGAACCAATACTCGCCAGCACACTATATACCTCTTCCTGCATCGCCGGTGCGCTAATACTTTCTTTCCTCTCATCTAACCTATTATCAATCTTCATTTCCATAAATTTCTAGCTTAAAAAACAAACAGTTACCAGGTATAACCCAGCGCCATCATAAATAATTATTGGCAAAAAAAATACGAGTACATTTCGCCAAAAGTTATTCACAGACCATAGACCTGAACAGATGAATTTAACCACTACTGACGCAAAATACTTATATTCAACCGAGTCAATAATGACAACTATTATAAGACATGCTTGATTTTTTATATTTAATTTTACAGAATCTGTAGTTTATATGCACAGGAGACCGCCGGTATTAACATTTACCAGAGAGGCCATGGAGGCATGGATGGCAAGGATTTGTGACCTAAATTGGCCAAATACTTTCCCAAAAAAAGCCATAAATTCAGGTAACAATATCTTCGAAAGTGGTATGGTTCGTGAAATCGATATGCGTTGCAATGACGTCATTGTCAGATTTTTGGATGAATACAAAGTCCAGACCCTCGCAACCATTGAACATAATTCTGATGGGTTTTGCACAAGATCGTCCTGTAATGATTCGGAACAATCCGACGCATTCGTGATTGCAGCACTTCTGGCCCTGGAAGATTCCATAGCAGAAAAAAATGAATCCATATTTGCAGACGAAGCCGCGGCCAAACAATATGATAAAAACCATGCCAGCAGTCATGACAATATGGAAAAACCCCAGTCAGAGCGCATCCAATTGAAATTTTATACGATTGGGCAGGTGCTTTGTTTCAAGGCCTTTTGGAGCGATACCCTGGCACCGGTCTTGTCTGACAAAAATTTCACAAATGACTCCATGTCCAGTGCAAAAAAATCAGCACTTATCAAACTGGTTCACACGGCAAGGAAATTTGGCTTCCTGTTTTCAAAAAAAACCAAGGAATATAGGCTATATAACCTGAACCAGGCCATCGATTTTTGTAAATCAACCATGCCCAGGTTGACAACAATATTTGACCTGGAAACCGACGAGAATGTGAAATTGCTAGCCAGTGGGTTAAAACACCTAACCACGGTTATAAAAACCAGCATAAATAACGATTCGATCGATCTCAATTTCGATGTTTTAGACGGGACAACCGAAATTGATGGCCAGGCAAAACAACTGGTATTGCATTCCAACGGTAATACAATTTTCATTCCTGGCATCGGGGCAACCAGGTTGGACAAAAAGACCGTTGATGCTATAAAAGAACAGATACATATAGCCAGTAAATTCGATGGCGAGCTGCCCAGGTACATGATTTATTCGATATTTACCGACTCATGCCTGGCGATGAAAAAAGACGACAACCTTCTAGCTTGGCAGAAATCATTTGAAACCAAGCCAGATACATCCATGGCTATGCCAGAATTTCTGAGACAATACCAAAAAGAAGGCGTGGCCTGGATGGCGCATCTATTGACCCATGGATTCCACGGACTACTGGCCGACGACATGGGCCTGGGCAAAACACTTCAGGTACTTACGTTGATATCAAAATATGCCAGTACAAAGTGTTCGGTGGTTATATGCCCGGCCAGTGTGGTCCCGGTATGGAAACACGAAGCAGAAAAGTTTTTTCCGGAACTAACGGTCAAAATATTTTCATCTGCAGATAAGGACTTGGAACACTGTAACTTGGTTATCACTAGCTATACCCAGTTGCGCAGAAATAAATCAATTTTTTCAAGCACAAAATTTCAATTGGCCATTCTGGACGAAGCTCAATGTATAAAAAATCCATCGACAAAAGTATTCAGCAGCTGCTTGGCCATAGACTCGGTCTGGCGGCTTGCTTTAACCGGAACACCGATTGAGAACAATATTCAAGATTTGTGGAGCATTTTCAGGTTTTTGATGCCAGGACTGCTTCATGACCAGGCGAAATTCATAGAATTTTCGAAAAGTGACAGGGCTACCGAAAAAATCAAGAAACAAATCGGGCCCTTTATGTTGCGTAGAACGAAAGAATCTGTAGCAGAAGAACTTCCAGAAAAAATAGAAATTGATCTTCCTTGCACCATGACGGCCTATCAACGAAATCTTTACGATGCCGTGCTTGAAAGAGCAATAAAAAAATACGACATAGGACAAAACCAACCAGACATAAAAAAACACAGATTTGGCATATTAGCCGTTCTAACAAAACTGAGGCAAATCGCCTGTGACCCTGGCATAATCCCTGGAGTAGAAGCAGATTTTGATGAAAGTTGCAAGCTGGAATCTTTGAATCAGAAGCTGTCTGACATATTGAAAGAAGGTAAAAAAATTGTAATATTTAGCCAATTTGTGACTTTTTTAAAAAGGATACGCAGTTTCATAAGGTCTGAATACAAAGAGGTTAGAATTTTTGAAATAACCGGTGCTACCAAAAAAAGGGACGAAGTCGTAAGAGAATTTCAAGAATTCGAGGGCCCTGGATTGATTTTGATAAGTTTGAAAGCTGGCGGCACCGGAATAACGCTAACCGCTGCAGAGTACGTGTTTCTCATGGATCCCTGGTGGAACCCGGCCGTCGAACGTCAGGCGATGGATCGAGTCCACCGGATTGGTCAGAACAAGAAAGTTACTGTATATAGGCTGATATCCGATAACACCATCGAGTCCAAAATCCAAATACTCCAGCAGAACAAAAACCTGCTGTTCGGTGACATAATAGATTCGCTTAAAGAACAGCAAAGTGGTGGTTCGTTTTTCATAAAACATGTCCAGGAGCTGCTGGAAATTCCTTCAGCCTGACCAAGACATATGCGAAAGCAAAAAAGCAAAAAAGCAAAAAAAAGCAAAAAAAAGCAGGAAAATCAGAAAAAATCAAATTACTCCATTATGGATATATGCAGTTCGCGCAGTTGTTTATTGCTGGCCGTTGACGGGCTTTGAGCCATAAGATCTTGACCTTTTTGGGTCTTAGGGAACGCTATCACATCCCTTATGCTGTCGGTACCACAAATTATCGCACTTAATCGATCCAACCCTATGGCAATCCCACCATGGGGAGGTGCACCGAACCTAAGTGCTTGCAACATATAACCAAACCGTTCCAAGATGACGTCCTCTGGTAATGCCAACACATCCTTCATAATCATTTTCTGAACACTTGCATCATGGATCCTTAGGCTACCACCACCGATCTCGAAGCCGTTGAGCACTATATCGTAATGTTGCCCACGAACCTTCCATGGCTCGGTTTTCAATAGATCGATATCATCTTCTATTGGTGCTGTAAATGGATGGTGTGTAGCAACGTACCTGCCATTATCCCCATCGTAGGATATGAGCGGAAAATCCACAATCCATAGGAAATTGAACCTGGTTTTTGGGATAGTCAACTTACCCCGGGCTATCAATAGTTTTGCTACTTCTAATCTTATGCGGCCAAGGATATTGCAACACTTTGTCCAGTCATCCGCAGCAAAAAACACAATGTCACCATCTTCGATGGCTAGACTGGCCGTCAATTTGTCGATTTCATCCTTGGAAAGAAATTTAAGAATCGGAGATTTCCATTCACCATGCTCACTCTTGATGAAAGCCAAGCCCTTGGCCCCAAGTGACTTTGCCAAATCTTCCAGGGCCTTCAGCTCACCCTGGGATATGTCTGCCAACCCTTTTGCATTGATCGCCTTCACCGATCCACCGGCCTGCACACAGGAACTAAATACTTTAAACTCAGACACTTCGAACAATTTCGACAGATCTTTCAGCTGGATATCAAATCTCGTATCTGGTTTGTCGCAACCATAGTTGTTCATGGCATCCCTAAATGGCATGCGCACGAATGGGATTTCGATGTCCATGCCCAGGGCTTCGGAAAAAACACACCGCATCATGCCTTCGATGAGATTGTATATATCCTCGCATTCGATGAATGACAGCTCCAGATCTACCTGGGTAAACTCCTGCTGTCTATCGGCACGTAAGTCCTCGTCTCTGAAGCACCTAGCCAACGAGTAGTATTTTTCCACACCGGCAACCATCAGCATCTGTTTATATTGCTGAGGCGACTGGCTCAATGCATAGAAGGTACCGGGATTAACCCGGCTTGGGACCAAAAATTCCCTGGCACCTTCCGGTGTGGTTTTAAATAAATAGGGCGTCTCTACCTCAATAAACTCATTGGCATCTAAGTAGTTACGAATCGCTCTCGAGATGCTATGCCTGGTTTTCAAATTATTTATATTCTTCCGCCGCCGCAAATCAAGATACCTATAGGTTAGCCGAACATCCTCGCTAACCTTGTCCGCCCTTTCGTCCAAAGGAAAAGGCAAAGGCTCGGAAATATTGTGTACAATTATATCACCGGCAATAACTTCGATCTCACCGGTCTGAATTTCCCCATTTATTGTTGCCTCGGGTCTGGCAGAAACAGTACCTATGACTTCTATAACTGACTCATCTTTAAGCAAATGCAACACATTGCCCGGACCACTATTTTTAGGATCAATCACAATCTGTGTGATTCCTTCCCGGTCTCTCAGGTCTACGAAGCCAAGGCCGCCGTGGTCACGAACCGATTGGACCCAGCCTATTAACCTTACGGTTTTCCCAATGTCATTCTTATTCAGTTGATTACAGTGATGCGTCCTTTTCATTCAGTTTCAATGAGCTGATTTTTTATGAAAATTTCAAGCACATTCTCACCGGATGACCGGCAGCAAATCACAATGGATCCCGGCCAAGCAACCTGCAAATCTCAGGCTCATTCAGTAATTTCAGCTGCCCGGGCCGCAGATTTTTCAGCTTCAACTTTCCGATCTGCACCCGCTTGAGCCGGTGCACAAGATAGCCACAGGCAGCAAACATCCGCCTTATTTCTCGCTTTTTCCCCTGTTTAAGATGCACTTCCACGGAACTATGGCCAGAACCATCGACTCCGATAGGAACGATCTTCTCGGCGATAAGCGTTTCACCGTCATCAATTATCCCATTGAGCATCAATGGGATATTTTTCGGATCGAAGCGTGTTCGCAGTGTAACAATATAGATTTTGGAGATATTAGACCGGGGATGGGTGAGCTTATTTGCAAAATTTCCATCATTGGTCAGGATTAGCATGCCTTGGCTATCCTTATCCAACCTGCCACAATACATAAGTTTTTCGCCAGCATGCTCTTTTGGTAATAGATCAAAAATTGTCGCTCCTGGATGAAACCTATCGGCACTGGAACATACCACGCCCCGAGGCTTGTTCATCATAATAACTAACCGCTTTTTATTCAATGATTTAACTCTGCATCCATCGACTTTTACCACGTCGTTTTCAGAAACCGAATCACCAATTTTCGCGCAGCCATCGTTGATCGTCACCCGACCTTCCAAAATCAATTCCTCGGCCTTTCGCCTAGAACACACGCCGTTTTGTGATAAAAATTTCTGAAGCCTCATCGGATTGTAATGAAATGCTAGGATGATGGTTTTTGCAAATCATTTGCATCAATTTCCAGAATTTTTTCTCTGGATTTTTGGCCGTGAACAATCTTGATTCGCGATCGGGCCACCTTAAATTCCTTGGCAATAAAACACAACAGACCGTCGTTGGCCCGACCGTCATTGGCCGGTGCCTGAATTTTAACCACCAGTTTCCCATCGACATTTGAAACAATGCATGTCTTCGATGCATTGGGTATCACCCTAACACTAAGCCGTATCACAATTAAAAATCTGTTGAAAAATTTTTATCTGGAAACACTATTTTTATTGTGAATAAAATAGAAAAATTTTTTGAAAAAGAAAATTTCGGCAAATTACTATTGCGACTAATCATCGGAGGATTTATCATGACCAAAGGGGTTGTTTATATCTCAAGTTCAGCAACTGCGCTGCAACCATTTAAAGCATGTTGTAAACTGCTATTCGGAGTGAACGGCATTAGTCCGGCGGTGATCATACCTATGTCGCTGCTATACATAATCTTTGGTACATTTTTTTTGATCGGATTCCATTTCAGAACAAACACATTTTTATTACTGCTAATATTTATAGCTAAAACGGCATTTTCCTATCTAGTGACCTATAACTGGATGGATCCATTTGTGTTACATAACCTGATCAGTTGTGCCATAATGTTGTCCTATTTATTCATCGGGCCAGGTGCATTCTGTGCGGATAAACATAAATAAGATGGCCCGGAAATTTTAAAAAATCCGAGCCCTAGGCACTGGCAACAACCTACTCTCACACCACATCGTGGTGGCACTACCATCGGCGGCTGAAGGCTTAACGATCGTGTTCGGAATGGGAACGAGTGTTTCCCCTCACCTATGATCACCAGAATACCATGCTGTGTACATCCGCTTCAACCTGTTGCCGAATCCGGCCAATCAACCTAATGATTAGGCAGGATCACAGAAAATTGTCGGTCCAATGCATTGGGAAAGAGAAATTGTCAAACTTGCGAAGAAGAAAAATTTTCGAGTCATTAGTATCGGTTAGCTTAATGCATTACTGCACTTACACATCCGACCTATCAACCTGGTGGTCTGCCAGGACTCTTCAGGAGGTTGCCCTCCATGGAAATCTTATCTTGGGAATGGCTTGGCGCTTAGATGCTTTCAGCGCTTATCCAGTCCGAACTTAGCTACCCGGCGCTACTGTTGACACAATAACCGGAACACCAGAGGTTCGTCATTTCCGGTCCTCTCGTACTAAGAAATGAATCCCTCAAATTTCCAACGCCCACAGCGGATAGAGGACCAAACTGTCTCGCGACGTTTTGAACCCAGCTCACGTGCCTCTTTAATTGGCGAACAGCCAAACCCTTGGGACCTTCTCCAGCCCCAGGATGAGACGAGCCGACATCGAGGTGCCAAACAGCGCCGTCGCTATGAACGCTTGGGCGCTATCAGCCTGTTATCCCTAGGGTACCTTTTATCCTTTAAGCGATGGTAGTTCCACTCCAAACCACCGGATCACTTGAACCTGCTTTCGCAACTGCTCGACTTGTTGGTCTCACAGTAAAGCTTCCTTATACTCATGCGCTCAATTGCCGATTGCCAACCGGCATGAGGAAACCTTCGTAATCCTCCGTTACTCTTTCGGAGGAGACCGCCCCAGTCAAACTGACCCCCTAGCACTGTCCTTTGCCCAGTTAATGGGACAAAGTTAGAGGCCTAACAAACGAAGAGTGGTATTTCACCGACGACTCACCGACACCCTGAAGTATCGGATCAAAGTCTCCCACCTATTCTACGCATCAAAAGCCAGACAACAATACCAGGTTACACAGTAAAGGTCCATAGGGTCTTTCCGTCCTGCTGCGGGAACGCGGCATCTTGACCGCGACTACAATTTCACTGAGCATCTCTCGGAGACAGCACCCAACTCGTTACACGATTCGTGCAGGTCGGAACTTACCCGACAAGGAATTTCGCTACCTTAGGACCGTTATAGTTACGGCCGACATTCACGGGGGCTTAGACCCGAAGCTTGCACCTCAGGCTTTCACCTTTCCGCATTGGTCACGAGTCACTCCCTATACATCGTCTTTCGACTTAGCAGAGAGCTGTGTTTTTGATAAACAGTCGGTTGGGCCTCTTTACTGTGACCCGCTCACGCGGGCGCCTCTTTTACCGAAGATACAAGGCAAATTTGCCGAGTTCCTTGGGAAGGTTTAACTCACGCGCCTTAGAATATTCATCCCGGACACCTGTGTCGGTTTGCGGTACGAGCACCTTCTATACTCTCAACGAAGCTTTTCTTGGAAGTACGACCTCCTCTGATCCCCTTTGGCCGTAGCCTCAGAGTCCCATCATGCCTCAGCTTTGTATTCGACGGATTTTCCTATCGAACAGCCCTGGCATTTGGACGCGGATATTCGACACCGCGCCAGACTAGCCCTCTCCGTCACTCCGAAGATGATAACGCATATAAGGTGGTACAGGAATATTAACCTGTTGTGCATCGACTACTCCTATTCGGCCTCGTCTTAGCTCTCGACTAACCCTGGGAGGACGACCCTTGCCCAGGAAACCTTGTCCTTACGGCGATACGGATTCTCACCGTATTTATCGCTACTTATGTCTGGATACTCACTTCTAACGCGTCCACCGTCAGTTGCCCTTCCGGCTTCAGCCACGTTAGAACGCTCTTCTACCACTCGCTTACGCAAGTCCGCGATTTCGGCACATCACTTGAGTCCCGATCATCTTCGGCGCAAATCCACTCGATAGGTCAGCTATTACGCACTGTTTAAATGGTGGCTGCTTCTAAGCCAACATCCCTATTGTCTATGTAGATTCACCTCCTTTGACACCACTTAGTGATGATTTTGGGGCCTTAATCGGCGGTCTGGGTTATTTCCCTTTTGCCCATGAAGGTTATCCCCCACGGACTGACTCCCGCACTTCATTCATCGGTATTCAGAGTTTGATAAGGGTCGATACCCCGGTAAGGGCCCTAACCTTTTCAGTGCTTTACCCCCGATGATCAGCATGCGAGGCTATACCTATATATATTTCGAAGAGAACCAGCTATCACGGAATTTGATTAGTCTTTCGCTCCTATCCACAATTCATCCGAGAACGTCTCAAGGTTCACCGGTTCGGTCCTCCATTCGATTTTACTCGAGCTTCAACCTGATCATGGATAGATCATCCCGTTTCGGGTCTATTGCCATCAACTCAACGCCCTATTCAGACTCGCTCTCGCTCCGCCTTCGATTTGTAAAATCTTAAGCTTGCTCATGACAATAACTCCCAGACCCATTATGCAAAAGGTACGCCGTCACACGATAAACGTGCTCCGACCGCTTGCAGGCAATGAGTTTCAGGTACTCTTTCATTCTCCTCACGGAGTGCTTTTCACCTTTCCCTCACGGTACTAGTTCACTATCGGTCGATATCGAGTATTTAGCCTTACGCAATGGTCTGCGCAGATTCACACGAGGTTCCACGTGTCCCGTGCTACTTAGGAATTCCCCATGGCAGCTTCCGATTTCGACTACAGGGCTTTCACCTTCTCTGGCTCCTCTTTCCAAAGGATTCCTCTATCGTCCGCTATCCAAATATTGGGCTCCTACAACCCCCTTGGAATAAATTCCAAGAGTTTAGGCTTCTCCCCCTTCGTTCGCCACTACTAAGGGAATCGCATTCGCTTTCTTTTCCTCCGCTTACTGAGATGTTTCAATTCAGCGGGTTCGCCATAGACACCTATGTATTCAGTGGCTATGAACAGGTCATTACACCTGTTGGGTTTCCCCATTCGGACATCTCCGGATCACCATGTATGTGCCACTCCCCGAAGCTTATCGCAGCTTGTCACGTCCTTCATCGCCTGATATCGCCAAGGCATTCACTCATTGCCCTAGTTCATTTCTTCTTTCTCGCCGTTGTATATTACACATTCTAGACGTCAATTTTCTCAACGTTTCATTGTAATCCCACAATGCATTAAACTATCAAAGAACTAAAAGTTATTCCAACGCAGTACCTTTTGGTGGGCCCAGGTGGACTTGAACCACCGACCCCACGCTTATCAAGCGTGTGCTCTGACCAACTGAGCTATGAGCCCTACTGAAAATGGTGGAGTCGAGCGGATTCGAACCGACGTCCTCCGGCATGCAAAGCAGGCGCTCTTCCAACGAATCTACGACCCCCGCACCGATGCA
>JAITBP010000008.1 GCA_031283585.1 Puniceicoccales bacterium | reverse complement strand
GCGGCCAGCATTGGGCCATCCAGGAAGGATTTGGCCAGACTCTCTTTGCTTCTGCCGAGAATGCCGCCAAGATTGGTGATCCCCAATGCAGCCAACACGGCTATCAAGGCGATAACGATCAATATTTCCATCATAGTCATAGCCTGATTCCTATTTCTTAATACTACAGCCATAGATTTTTCACTCCTTTAACTTTCATTTGCCAAAGGAATTAGGCTGTAAATTGCATTCTGGCAAGAAAAAACGAAAAAATTTTTATCTTTAGTTAATTAAGGCCCTTTATTTTTGATATTTTTTTCTTCTATTTCGAGACTTACCCTACCATCGGCAGTAAATTTATATTTGCCACTGATGCATGGACTATTCTTTTTATTTGCATCTAGGTTCGGCTCGACAAGTACGGTATTCTTACTGCTGTCACAGGTAATTTTCAATGGATTACCCCAGGGATCCTTTGGATATTCGGCAAAACTGGCTGCGATTCTAACGGCACTATTATCTGCTTTTTGGTTTTTGAGAGACTTTTCATCGATGACCTCTCCGTTGACAAACTTTGATTCATTAAATCTCCATTCTCTAATTATGGTGGACCGCATGTGGCCTTTAAGAAAGGATTTTGCCAGGTTCTCCTTGCTTTTGTTGAGAACACCAATAAAATTATTGATGCTTACCGTAGCTAATACAGCTACCAGGGCAATAGCAACCAGGATTTCCATCAGGGTCATGGCTCTGACTTTATAAAACCCCCACACAGTAGTGTATTTTACCAAAATATCACCCTAATGGCAATAAAAAAGGAATAATCATCAACAAATGCCAGCCACTGGTCCTGGAACTAGGCCCAGCCATCTCTTATATCAAAGCGACCTTGGTCTTCCATAAGTCTTTTTATTGAATGGAAATTATAGCTAGGTAGTTGCCTCGCTAGACCATGCATTTCGGTCTGATTGATCCTAATCCATATTTATTGCCCAGAATAATGTTTTGATTGTCTTAGACCGATTAATTTATAAAATACGTGTATGGCTGGAATAGGCAATGAGGGAGGTGTAGAACCATTGAAAAATTCTAACACTTCTGGATTGAAGCGTGTGTCTGGTGATAACTCGGCGGGTATGGATGCACCCACATTGAATAAACTGACAGAAACTCTTATTGTCGATGGCCGAATATTTGATTTGAAATGGCTAACCGACATTAACAACGACACCAGCCTCAGGATTTCCATCGAAGCACCATCCATGGCATCCAGTCCCAAGAGATCGAACATGATCAATGAGCTGATTACCGGCCTAGGGACCATGGATACCGAAAATATAAACAGTATGAGTTCACTGGGTACAATGATGTGTAAGATAATGGTCCTCATGATAGTTGCAACCACCGATCAAAGAACCATAGAACGTGAAAATCAGCTTGAGCTTAGTCGAATCAGTCTTAAGTTTTCTAATGAGAGGAACGAGATGATGATGAAGCAGGCGCAGATGGCTTACAATAAATTGATGATGCAGGCCTGGACAGGACTAGCTACCACAGCGACCACCATGGCTGTGGGTGCAGTTGCTGCAAAGCTCGCTGCCCCAAAACATCAGAAGGATTACGGAATTTCTCATACCCAAACTACCCAGGAAATTCAGAATATGCCCCAGGCCAAGGTGGAAGTAAAACCTTACACAAAGTCAGATTATGATACGATAAATTCTGCACGGGATACCTATGGAGGTATAGCCGGAAGTCTCGTAGGTACCGGAATGAAGGTTGCCCAGGCCATCTTCGGTAAAAAGGAAAATGAGCTAAAAGCAGATGTAAAAGAAAAGGATGCCATGATAAAACTTATCGATAATCTAGCAGATTCGGCAGGTAGTGGTGTAAAAAATGCACAGAAAGCCAGGGATACATTTATGTCCCTGATGAAACAAATATTACAGTCGTCGCATTCGACGAACATGGATGTTATAAGAAATATATGATATTTTAATTTTATTTTAAAAGTTAAGCTATGAATTCAACAAAAAACAAGTCAGCTTTTTCTCTAATTGAGATATTGATAGTCATTGCTCTGATGGCTTTGTTTGCCGGAATGTCTGCCCTGGGGTTTAGAAAGATAGATGAAAAGAAATTTGGCCCCAAGGAGGCACTTCAAAAGGCAGTTAGGATCGGTAAATATATCGCCAGGAAAGATAAAAAAGATATGTACCTTATAATTGTAAATACAAAAAATAAAACCAATGATTATAAATTTGTGAAAGAAGTGATTGTAAATTCTAAACCTGTTGTAAGTGATGATAGTAGTAACGTATTGGGTGCTATAAGAAAGGATCTGGTAAAAAAGTATCAACAGCCAATTCCAGATGTCTGTTTTGTAATTGGTGAACGATTGATGATAACGGGCAATGATGACAATCCAACGAATGAATACGGATACATTTTAAAAAAGATGTATTTGGATAATGAAGAAGTGGAAAAAGTGGAAATAATCGATAAAAGGGGTTACAATAATTTTGGCTTCAGATTAAAATCTACACAAGACAAAATTAAAACAGTAAAAATAGGAAAGAATGGCATCCTGCAAGAATTTTATTTAAAATGTTCCGGAGCCGCCAAAGACGCAATATTAAATGTCAATCCAATATCTGGTGAAGTTACCGGGGACATGCCGTGAGTGGTGCGGGCAGAGGGGATCGAACCCTCGACTCAAGCTTGGGAAGCTCACGTGTTACCGCTATACCATACCCGCAATGCTGTTGAGAACACAATGATTATCGGACCATTGTAAATTAAAATCGGAAGAGCTACACCATTAGTTTGTTTTAGTAAAAATTAAAAGCAATTTGATCTTTATTTATGTTGATTTTTGGTTACAATCTTGTAGTTCTCATTGTAAATAGGAGGGTTATTTGGACACAAACGAAATACGAGAGCTAATAAAATTAATGGAGAACTCTAATTTTTCCGAGATAGAGATTCAAAAGGGTGATTCAAGGATTAGGCTAAGAAAGTGGCATTATTTGGAAGATAGAGGTGATTTGGTATCGATCGAACGTATATGTTCGAAGGACCATAGCCAGGGTACCAGGCATAGGGTTGCAGATAAAGATAATGTGGTAGTTGAAGAGAAAAATCTTCATATTGTGAAATCGCCGATGGTCGGAACCTTCTATAGTGCCTCATCACCGGAGAGTGCACCGTTTGTAACCATTGGCTCTAGGGTAGAAAAAGAGTCAGTCCTATGTATCCTGGAAGCCATGAAAATTATGAATGAAATCCAGTCGGATGTTTCTGGGACTGTACATGAGATTTTTGTAGATAATGGCCAGTCTGTTGAGTTCGGCCAAGCATTGTTTGCCATTGAGCTGAATAGCTAAATATGTTTGAGAAGATCTTGATAGCAAATCGTGGTGAGATTGCATTAAGGGTAATTCGGGCCTGTCATGAACTGGGGATAAAAACTCTGGCTGTTTATTCAGAAGTCGATGAGCAGTCGTTACATGTGCAATTATCTGATGAGGCTATATGTATAGGAGGTGCATCTCCAACAGACAGTTATCTTAGGCATGATAGGATAATCAGTGCGGCGGAAATTGGGAATGTGGATGCCATTCATCCAGGCTACGGATTTCTTGCTGAAAATGCTGTTTTTGCCGAACAATGTCGCGATTGTAAGATCAATTTCATCGGGCCAAATCCTGATGTTATAAGACAGATGGGCAATAAAGCACTGGCAAAGGAATTAGCTGTCCGGGCAAAAGTTCCGATTGTTCCCGGTAGTGAATCTATTATCAATAGCGATAAGGAAGCCCTGGAAGTGGCTCAGAAGATAGGGTTTCCGGTAATTGTAAAGGCTGCAGCCGGCGGAGGTGGAAAAGGTATGAGATTGGTCCATAATGCCTTATCTTTTCAAAAGGAATTTAACCTAGCCCGAGCCGAAGCAGAAAAAAACTTTGGAGACGGATCTGTGTATGTGGAAAAATACATAGAGGAACCAAGGCATATAGAGATACAGATTATGGCTGATAAGCATGGCAAAATTCTGCATCTTGGCGAAAGGGATTGCTCCATCCAACGTCGGTATCAAAAGCTGATAGAGGAAGCACCATCTTTGTTCCTAACAGAAGATATTCGTAGAAAAATGGGCGAGGCTGCAATTAAGCTGGCCAAGATGTGTGGCTACGAAAATGTTGGTACCGTGGAATTTCTTGTGGATAAACAGGGAAATTTTTATTTCATGGAGATGAATACACGCATCCAGGTGGAGCATGCGGTTACCGAGGAAGCTACTGGTATAGATTTGGTAAAAAATCAGATAGCCATTGCTGCCGGTGAACATTTAAAACTGGATCAAAAAAATATCAAGTTCAATAGGCATGCCATAGAATGCCGTATCAATGCCGAGGATCCGTCAAGGAATTTTGCTCCATGTCCTGGAAACATATCGCTTTACTACTCACCCGGTGGCCATGGTGTCAGAGTTGACAGCCATCTGTATGGTGGATATGACATTCCACCGTATTATGATAGCATGATTGCGAAATTGATTACCAGTGGCTCAACCAGGACCGTGGCCATAGATAGAATGTATAGGGCATTGAAAGAGTATATTATTAAGGGAGTGCATACGACGATTCCCTTTTCCCAGGCTGTTATGTTAGATCCAAACTTCCGGGAAGGTAAGGTTACAACCAAATTTGTCGAGGAGTTTACGAACCGGATGCCAGAGGATTTTTAACTTTTGGCTTGTTAGAGGCTGGTTTATATAGTTATTTACTTTGCCGATGAATCCATGTTTTACCATAGCCATTGTTGGTCGCCCAAACGTAGGGAAAAGTAGGCTGTTTAATAGGCTTACCAAGAAAAGAACCTCAATAGTCCACGATCAACCAGGTGTGACCCGTGATATCATTACCGATGAGATTGCTAATGGGATTCTGTTGATGGATACCGGCGGTGTATGTTTCTCGGATAGCAATGCCAGTGATCCGATGATTTCTTCAATCGAGAATCAGGTACAACTGGCGATTAGCTTGGCCGATATGATTTTTTTTGTTGTGGATGCATTGGATGGTTGCCTGCCACTGGACAGGGAAATCGCTGAAAAGCTGCGTGTTTCTGGGAAAAAAGTCCTTGTCATTGCAAATAAAATAGATCGTAGTGCCAATGTCTATTTAGCAGATGTGTTTTATGATCTAGGCCTTGGTGATCCTATCCCAGTTTCCGCGGAGCATGGGTTTGGTGAAGAAGAATTATCTGCCATTGTGGAAAATACTACGGCCGATTTTACCTTCCAATCTAAAGAAGAGCAGGATAATAGGACTAGGATATGTTTTGTCGGCGGCCCAAATGTGGGCAAGTCATCGATAGTAAATGCATTGCTTGGCGAGAAGAGGATGATTGTAAGCGATGTTCCCGGAACCACGAGGGATTCGGTGTATTGTGATATGGATTTCAACTCAGACAGTGGCTCTGGGAAGTTCAGATTGCTCGACACGGCTGGCCTAAGAGATAACCGCAAGATTAATTCGCCGGTGGAATATTTTTCATCGATCAGGACTGAAAAATCAATAAAGGAATCCGATGTGGTTTTTCTGGTGATAGATGCGCTAAAGGGCATCACGAAAAACGACAAAAAATTGGCTCATCAGGTGGTAGAACTTGGTAAACTTTTGATACCTGTGGTCAATAAGTGGGATTTGGCCCAGGATAGCTTTTCAAAAACAAAAAATAATGGCATTGATGGCTACGATGACCTATATGATTTCACAGCAAAATTTGAGAAAGCCATTGGCTCGGAGCTGCATGCTATACCCGGATCAAAGGTGATATTTGTTTCGGCTAAAACAGGATATAATACGGCTAGTATACTTGAAGAATGCCTGATACTCCAAGCAAGGGCAACGAGAAATATATCGACAGGATTTTTGAATCGTATGATCTCAAAATTGATGGTTGCCAACCAGCCACAGGTTATGACCGGCAGAAGGTTTAAGGTTTACTACTGTGTTCAGACAGGAATTCTGCCATACCGATTCAGGATATTTTGCAACCAGTCTTCAAGGCTGTCAGATAACTACAAAAAATATCTGGAAAACGGTCTACGTAATGAGCTAAACCTGGATGGATGCTCTATATTTTTTGAATTGGTCGAAAAAGAACATAGATATAAGAAACCAATACCTGGCTAGATGCGTGCGGCGATATTACCACATATGAAGATCAGGTATATTAAAAATAGCGTTATACTTCCTTTGCGTGATACATTGTTGTTCTTTGATAAAAATGCCCCGATCAATGAAATTATTAGCATGCCTGACATTTCAGACATGTACAATTGCTTTGATATATTAATTTTTTGATTAATTGCGAATTGTATTCCATAGACTAACAATACATTGCACGCACTTGTATATATTGCTGCCCGTATGGATACTTCGTTTTTCCCTTTTAATGTGGACAATAGTATGGGTATAATAGTTGGTATACACAGGATATGAGAAAGTAATGTAAATCCAATAAACGATACAGCAATTTTAGATTCAGATGCCAATAAATGTACCAATGGGATTATATAACTAGCTGCTAAAAGAATTATAGCTGTGCCAGAAATAGTACATAGAACGGCGACAAGGCCATCGACAGGTTTTCCATCTATATGATTATCGTAGCTATCAAGGTGAAATTTTTTAGAAGTGCGGATAATCATACAGATAAAAATTAGGTATGATAATATATACATAATCCCGTAATGGGATGTGATTGGTATTATATATCCAGTAAAATACATTATTGTCGTTGCTATGGTCACAACGTATATTCCTAAAATTTCTAACCTGGAACGTATGGTAATTTTCCCAAATATCATTGCCGGGAACCCAAGACTAAAGGATATGTTTATCAAATTGATTCCGTTGACACAGGAGATGATAAACTCGTTGGCAATCCAATCTATGTACAGTTTACCGATTAGGGCTAGGGATACGATTGGTAGTGCCATGGTAAGTGGTGTTAGCAGAATATCCATCAGGACTCGGGATAGATGCATGTGTATGGCAATCGAAGTGACACCAATCTGCACGAGCCTATGACCCAAAAGTAGTAGAAAGCAATTTAGCAGTAATAAAACTATGAATTGAGTTGTCACAATAAATACCTAATCAGGTGATAATGTCAGAAAAATCAGAAAATTCACCAATAGGATTTACAACTATACTTTTGTCGATTCGCTTGGCAAGATTGATAAGACTTTTTCCAGCTCCGCACTGGTAAAACGTTGAAATGCCCAAAGCCACTGCTGTTTTCATGCAATTCACCCATAGCACCGGTGACACTATCTGCTCTCCTAGGGTGGATTTTATTTCATCCGGATCATCTAAGAATTGACCTGTGACATTTGTTATCACACGGATTTGTGGCTTGTTGAATTGTATATCAGCGATGAATTTTATGAATTTTATTTTTGCTGATGTCATCAATTTACTGTGGAATGCGCCGGCAACTGCCAGTTCAATAACCTTCGATAGATTCATGTCTTTAGCAATTTCTATGGCCTTATCTACTTTTTTAGCATCCCCGGAGATTACTATTTGATCCGGTGCATTGAAGTTGGCCAGCTCAACGCCTGCCATTTGGCATAGTTTTTCCACATCGTCTTTTTGGCCTCCAAGAATTGCTGCCATTTTGCCATGGGTTTCTTCGCAGGCTTCCTGCATAAATAGGCCACGCTTTTCCACAATCCTAAGCCCGGTTTCGAAAGAATATACTTCGGCCACGGCCAAGGCCGTAAGTTCTCCTAGGCTAAGACCAAATACCACCTCTGGCCGACGGATGATCCCCTGGGCTTTGAGCAACAGGTAGGATATGTATTGATGAACAAAAAGCGCCGGTTGGCAGAATTTGCTCTCGGTCAAGGTCTCCATTGGTCCATGGAAGCATAGATCGGTTAAATCATATCCTAGAATAGTATTAGCTTTCTCGAAATACTCCTTTGCAATGGGATCATTGTCATACATAGACTTTCCCATGCCAATGAATTGAGATCCTTGGCCAGGGAATATCACACCAACCTCAGCCATGCCATTGATGACTATAAAAATTTTGTAATCTGTCTAGATATTTTATGTTGTTCATACAACGGAAATGTGTTATCCTAGGTATATGAAGCTCATATGGATAGGTGTAATATTTTGAAGAGTGCTAACAGGTTTAACTGTGTGGTTGGATTTGATGGCTTCCTGGATAAAATTGTCGAAGCCGTAGGTCGCCGTGATGGTCTGGGCAAAAATTACGAAAAAATAGAGACCATAGCTGAGTTTGCCGATCGCATCGCTTTGGCCTCTGGACGCAGCACAAATATAGAGTTTTTCGTCAAGGAAATCAGAATTGGTGGCAATGCGGTATTGATGGCTAATGCTCTGGCTGACCTCGGTGTTAACACCGGATTCATAGGTCCCATAGGTAAACATGATGAGAATATATTTAGAAAATTTTCTCAAAAAACCAGGGCTCTGTCGATCGGTGAACCAGGCGAAACCACAGCCGTTGAATTTAATGATGGTAAAATCCTGTTTGGAATAACCAGTCCCTTGGACAGCGTGACATTCCAAAGAATTATAGATGAGGTTGGGCAGGAGGTTCTTGTTGAAATGGTTGAATCTGCTGACCTCGTGGCAATGGTGAACTGGACGATGATCCCAGCGATGGATGATATTATGAATTCTTTACAGGAAGAGATAGTGCCGAATCTTGGCAATAAGCCCAGGTTTTATTTTTTCGATCTGGCGGATCCAGAGAAGAGAAGTCAGCGGGATAAAAAACTTGCTGTGGAACAAATCGCTGGATTTGGAAAATATGGCACGACGGTGCTTAGTTTGAATGTGAAAGAGGCCCAGCAGATATGTAATCTGTTCGATGAGTTTAGTATGGGCGAGTCGAGGGCCGATATGACAGAGGCAGCAAAAATTATAGGTGGTTGCAGTGGAATAAATAAAATTGTTATCCACGGAATTGGATGTAGTGCCTGCTGGGATGCCACCGGTGTCAGCTTCGTCGATGGATTCAGGGTTGATAATCCGATAACCAGTACCGGTGGTGGAGATGTGTTTAATGCAGGATTTTCACTGGCCATGTTAGCCGGAGAGACCGATGAAAATTGCATGATGTTTGCCAATGAAATCTCTAGTAAATATGTTAGAGGACTGGCAATAAATGAAATAAACACCTGGAGTCCATAACCTTGTCATAGATCTACCCATTTAATTGCCAATATCCTAAAAACCCTATGGTTGATATCGTTTGGGTCAGGAAGTCGTTGGACAATCGCTTCGCATTTAGTTTTGGCTAACAGGTTGCCGTTTTGATCGATGCTGTCGCCATAGCTATGGATGGAAAAACTATCTCCGCGGGCAGCCAGTATGGAACCTAGGGATTGTAACAGGTCAGCCTGGGTCAGGTATCCAGGTGCACAGGCGTCGATTTGTCCACTGGCGGCCGCATCGTCGTACCAGCTAAGCTTTCTCTGGGATTTGACCACCCGAGAAAACCCTGTGTTTAAGCTGGAACTGTCGTTGCCAATTCCTTCGTTAGAAAATACGTAATTGTCATCGATAGCCCGTTGCAGGACACCGGACAGCCCGAGTTGTTTGTTGGATACAGCCTGGGTTGTATCATCGTTGCTTTTATCTATCAAAGTTCTGTTTACAAATTCGCCGATGCTACCGAAGGGCCCACGGACTTTTATTTGTTCGACTATTTTTGTGGCCAATAATCCCAGCTGGTTTTTATCCAATTTTACTTCACCAATGCCGGATTCGGTACTCAGACAACGGTAATAGGATGCTTTGTCTGGTTCTCCTAGCCCCAGTGTACTGCCCAGGACAGCAATCCAGGCTTCCCGGGATGTGCTATTGATATTAAATGCTCCGTTGATATACATTTTTTTTGCGGCATCGATGGAGTCTAGCTCGTCAATCGACGCATCGCTGTAGGACCTAAGTCTCTTGTTAAGGATGTGTTTGTTGTGTAAGCCTGTCATGAAACACGAGTCCCATAGGGCACGGTTAAGACAATAGGAATAGTCATATAGTAACTCAACTCTGTAATGGGACGGCCAATCCGTTTTCTGTTGAGCGTTGGACTGGAAGAACTTTTCACGTGGAATGAGCGGGTTTTGGTATGAATTGCCAAAGCCATAGGCCGGGTGATAACCAAAGAGACCTGTGTTCATATGTTGGAGGAATCCAAGATTTAGAAAGCCATAGGTCGGATGAGGAAGATCAAAAAGCACCGGAAACCTTACATTGTTATCCAGGGCTATGGTTTCTGTTTGAAGGTTCGTTTTGTCTAGGAACTCAGCTGGCCAGTTCCAATTCGTATGGAATATGGCTTCTCCGGGTGGTATAAATGTCATTTTGTCCTGATAGGCACTCTTGCCAATTATTGGAGCTCTTGGATTGGCATTTGCTAGCCATCTAAGTCCATTGCCTCTACCGTTAAATTCAATTCTCCCATCATTGGCATAGCAACTCATAACCCATAGCAAATCAACTTGGCCTTCCTGTATGTTTCGGCTTAGGGACGTGGTTATGTTATTGGTTATTAAATTTATGTTATCTATTTCCTGCATGACCAGGCCAGTGGTGTTATCCAGGAGACTCAGGCATAGGTTTTGCCATGAGGCTATATCCAGTGAAATAGTACTGGTTTCAGCTTTATTTTGAGAATTCTGGTTCTGATATTTTCTTATATCATTCATGCCATAGTTTTCCAGTATCGATGGACTGGATATGATATTGTCTATCTTCCTGGTCAGAGGTTTACCAGCTGGTGCTTTAATGTACGGTTCCGATCCGGAAAGAGAAATGAATTGTTTGGAATTATTTGGAAAATCTAGGTTATTATATTTACAGTCAAACAATGGCCATCGATAGCCATTTCTTATAATCGGTGCGCCAACGGAGCCATTTTCGTGATTATCTATATAGTTGGAGTAGTCGTTTTTTAATGGAATATCTGTTATGGTGGAGTTTCCCTGCGTCATGCTGTTGCCTTGATAATATGTCTCCACATTGAAAGTTGGGACCTGTTGGTGTGACGGATTGGTTGAAATGTATGGAGCCGCATAGATCAGCGAGTAGCTATGTCCGTTTATATTTCTTGTATAGGGGTTACGGTTAACAAAGACCGGCTGCATTCTAATGGAATCATAGAAATGATTGGATATATGAAGATGACTATCAGGGGCACCACTGTAGTAACGGCTTAGCATTACGATTTTAAAATCTGTCCAAATGGGGAATATTCCATGCTGGGTTGGTATTCCCAGGTCATTGGCATTGGCGCCGGTTATGGTTGATTCATTGAGTGAACAATCATCATAGGATACCCAGGTTTGTGGATGATAAAGAGGGTAGGTCGGTTTGGCTACCATGGCCCCATTGTCGTAATTGTATTTTAGCCTATAGAAGCTTTTAACATAATCCCAGGTAGTTGGTGGTTCAGGCAAATTCGTTGGCGAAGGAAATACAAATCCTGTGTCACCTATTACCGATGAATCATTGGACGATTCGAAATACCAGGTCAGATTTTTACGAAACCCACCGTTTCGTGTGTCTGTGAGTAGGCCTCTTGAGCAACAGGCCAGGTCATGAAAATGCCCAGCTAGCCATGTTTTTTCGTCCGGGCCAAAATCATTATTTAATATTAAATCGGAATAATGGAGTGTGTTGGGCACATTTACATTGTTTTCTAGATTTATGGGTCCATGGGTTAACATTTCTAGGCCATTTCGTTGTGGACAGGATCTTTTAAGAAAATACGCATCGGGAAAGTCCGCATATCTATCATCTGGCAGATTACACTGGGCCTTGAGACTTTCATCATCAATCCAGTAGGCATGATGGCCAATAACCTTATTAACCGAGTTCTTCAGGTCGACCTTTTGTGCATACACATGCTCTTCAGCATTTGACACATACCTGTCATCGATCAATTTGACATAGCTGCTGTCAATGGATGATGTTACTGAATTTATATCATCGTTGGCAGAAAAATTTTCTCTTCCATTTTGGGATACGAGCCAACCAAGAAACTCTTTTTTGTCGGAAGCAGTGGTATCGGTATCATTGCATTTATCCACGCGCCATACACCAATCCAAAAGGCTTTATCATTGCTGGCGTGATTTATTATGTTAGCTCTGGCTGTGACCACTTTATCCTGGGCGGCCAGATAATTTAGCCGAGCTATTGCTTCATTTAGAGCGGCTAATGCATGTAGCCTGGCCTGGTATTTTGCATTTTCTATAAGCACCAGGTTATCTATCTTCGTTTTTTGCAAGCTAGATATGGTAGAGAAGGCAATAAGCAAACCAGTTATAAGCGTTATGGTGCTAACCACCAATACCAATGCAAATCCACTTTCCCTATTTGTCACAATTAATGATTAGAACCGTAAAATAGAATTGTGTAATAATTTTTTAAAACGGAAGATTTTTGTTGAATCTAAAAACAGCTTGAAAAATTTTTGAAAGTAAATTGCCTCGGAATCAGCGGTATGTCTGGCGCGGTAGCCAAGTGGTAAGGCAGAGGTCTGCAAAACCTTTATTCGTCGGTTCGATTCCGACCCGCGCCTCCATTTATTCGATCAAATCGTCGATTCTTCGCTTATATATATAGCCATATTTGTCCGAAAATTTCACATTATTAGTGGTTATTTTGGCTAATTTCAATCTAGGATGATCATTGATTATTGCCCCGATAGAGTAGAATTTATTGCCAATTTGTATATTTCCTTTATTGTTGGCAGTACGTTGAATACTGTCTATTTTTAGAGCAAGTATTGCTTCGGTAACGGTTCTTTGTTTGATCTCCACAGGATCCCTGAATAGATGCTTGGCTTTCCTTTTTGGTGTAATGAGGCTATTGGCTACGTAAATTTTCTGATCTTTACTCAGATCATATTCATTTTTTGGTGGATTAGCATTACCTTGAGTTGATGCCAGAATTTTTGCTATGGGTTGACGATATTCTTTGACCAATCCTACGGTAAGAATAATACAGGCGGAGCTAACAGCGAATATGGTAATATTTTTTATGGCATTGGTGAATGGTTTTGTGTTTATTTTAATGCTCAAGATCTTTCTTATCCCATGATAGCACGATAGAGGTATAGATCTCAGTGCGTAATACAGCTTGGTCACCACAGTTGCTATGGATCTTAGTGGTTTCAATGTAATATTTTTTATGGCATCGGTGAAAGGTTTTGTGTTTATTTTGATGCTCAAGATCTTTTTTATTGTACTATAGCGTAGTAATTTCCTGCAGGTGATAAAAAATTTTGACAATAAATTTACAATCGAATTAATAAAAAAATAGACGGCGGATGCTATTGATTTGAATAATGTTCTCGTGATATTTGATAATAATTTTGTGGTTGCTGATAGGCATTTATGAAATAATCCACGAAAGCGCTGGGTAGAAGAAGTAACAAATGACCTGGTATTGTTTGATAACTTAATTGAGGCGCTTTTTATTCTAGGTAGCATTGATTTTGTTATAGATTTTACGATGGATAATAGGGTGGTTTGTATCTGTGTTGCCAGCTTACTAATTAGCTGTATCGTAGATTTAGCTGCTGATAATAATTTTTTTAATATTTTACTCGCTGTGTCGGTCACAAATACTTCCAGTCGGTCAACAACCAGATAAGCGATACGCATAATCTTCGAAATAATCATTTTAGTTATCCAATTTTTATCTGTTATTTAACATATTCACTGTTTTTTATCTGAATCCCTGTTTGCTAACAAATCATTTTCCTATTTTCAGTGGAGAAAGTTTCCATATTTCGTCGGCATATTCACGTATCGTCCTATCGCTTGAGAACTTGCCAACTTTTGCCGTATTATAAATTGCCATTTTAGCCCAAATTTTCCTATGGGTATACGTTTCGTTTATTAATTTCTGAGTTTTGCAATAATCCTCGTAGTCGGCAAAGACGAAGAACGGGTCGCCATGGGTTAACAGGTTTTCGGCCAGCTCTTTTACCGGATTTGATCCATCTTCGGTTCGGAAAAAATCCGACCTCATCCAGTCGAGAATTGCTCTTAGTTCACCGTTGGAATGGTAATAATCCCAGGGATTGTAGCCCTGGTGCTGAAGACTAGCGATTTCAGCTTCGGTTTTCCCAAAAATGAAAATATTTTCGTCACCGACTTCTTCCTTTATTTCCACATTTGCACCATCGAGGGTTCCTAGGGTACAGGCACCGTTCAAGGCTAGCTTCATATTGCCAGTGCCGGATGCTTCCTTACCAGCCGTGGAAATCTGCTCAGAGACATCCGCTGCGGGTATTATTTTTTCCGCTAGACTGACACAGTAATTCGGAATAAAGGCAACTTTTATTTTGTCATTTATTGCAGTGCAATTGTTTATAAATTTACCAACGACATTTATGGCATGAATTATGGTCTTGGCTATCCTGTAGCCAGGAGCTGCCTTGGCCGCAAAAATAAACACCGTCGGATGTATATCTATTTGGTTATGTAAAAGCCTATGATAGAGGGTGATGATATGTAATAGGTTCAAATGTTGGCGTTTGTATTCATGTAATCTTTTTATTTGCACATCAAATATGGCTTTTGGGCTAACCGTAATGCCGCATTTTTCTTGGATTATTTTTGCCAATTTAACCTTGTTATTGTGCTTTATCTTTAAAAATTCATTTTGGAATTCCGTGTCGTCGGCAAATAGTTCTAAAAGTTGCAATTTATCTAGGTTTGTGGTCCAGTTTTGGCCGATTTTGGAATCTATTAGAGCTGAAAGTTCAGGGTTACACAGCTTCAGCCAGCGCCTTGGGGTTATGCCATTGGTTTTGTTGTTAAATTTATCCGGATACATCTGGTAAAAATCTTTGAATAGCTGTGACTTAAGCAAATCACTATGCATAGCTGCCACACCATTTACCGAATGACAGGCGACCACCGATAGATAGGCCATCCGTATAACCGGGTTGTCTCCAGAGGATATTATGGACAGGTCCCGTTTCTTTTGATCATCGTTGGGCCAGGTTTTTTGGACATCACCGTCCAAAAACCTTTTGTTTATTTCACAGACTATTTGGTAATGCCTTGGCAGAACATTTTTGAATAGTCCGACACTCCAGGTCTCCAATGCTTCTGGTAGCAGGGTATGGTTGGTATAGCCAAAAACAGATTGGCACATTTGCCAGGCCTTATCCCAGCTGATGGATTCTTCATCCACCAGTAAACGCATCAGTTCTAGTACAGCCACAGCGGGATGTGTATCATTTAGTTGTATGGCGGTTGTACCTGTGAAGTTTTTCCAGCCGCTGTGGGCATTTTTATAGCGGCGGAGGATATCCTTGATGGAGCAGGAGACGAAAAAGTATTGTTGAACCAGCCTCAGTTCTTTGCCTTGTTCAGTGGAATCGTTTGGATACAACACCTTGGAGATTGTTTCGCCCACAGCTTTGTCATGGACCGCGTCGATGTAATCTCCTCGATTGAATTCATCGAAGTTGAAATCTTTGGTGGCTTTCGATTCCCAAAGTCTCAGGAAATTTATTGTTTCGGCACCATAGCCAACCACCGGAATGTCCCAGGGAATTCCAATGATATCACGGGTATCGACCCATAGCGGTGTCCAATCGCCTTTTTCGTTAAAGTGGCTTTCTATTCGACCATATAGCTTTACTCTTTGGGCATTTTCTGGTCGTGCTATCTGCCAAGGATTGGCTCCTGAAGACATCCAGCTATCTGGCCGTTCCACCTGCTGGCCGTTTATTATTTCCTGTTTAAATAGACCGAACTCGTAATGGATACCATAGCCTATTGCCGGATAATTTAGTGTGGCAAGAGAGTCAAGAAAGCAGGCTGCCAATCTACCAAGACCACCATTACCCAGGCCGGGATCTGGGCCTTCTTTAGAAATTTCCTCTATGTCCTGGCCTAGTTCTTTGAGGGCAGCTGACATTTTTTCGAAGGTTCCGGTATTATGTAAGTTATTGGTAAATAATTGCCCGGTCAAATATTCCAGCGACAGATAATATAATCTCTTTGTATTGGCTTTATGATGAACTGCCTGGGTTTTTATAAATCTATCCAAGATTTTATCTCTCAGGGCGTAGCATGAAGCCAACCACCAGTCATTTTTTGTGGCCGATGATGGATCTCTGGCCAATGTGCAATTTAGATGCCATTTTATTGAATTTTTAAGTTCATCGACTTCGGCGTCTATGAAAAAGACTTCTTTTATATTTTCATCTTTTATATCCATGGCCTTAACCTGTTC
The DNA here is from genome assembly GCA_031283585.1 of Puniceicoccales bacterium. Classification (NCBI taxonomy): domain Bacteria; kingdom Pseudomonadati; phylum Verrucomicrobiota; class Opitutia; order Puniceicoccales; species Puniceicoccales bacterium. Next base: position 9,163 of record JAITBP010000008.1, on the reverse strand, counting down.
TTTTGATACTTTAGTCATTTACCCGAAACTAACAACCTAAGCATATTAATTTTTATGAATTTGCCAATGAAAATAATTATAACAAGGGTGCCTGTTATTAGTTCCTTGGTGTCAATAACATAACTATTTAGTCGATAGAAATTTTTTCACCTCATTGGCTATGGCGTCGGAACTAATTGAATATTTACTAGCCAGTGATTCTATCGACGTGGCATGGTCCAGGAATTTGCTTGGCCAGCCGAAGATCTTTATGGCCGTGTGTATTCCTTTTATGTGTAGAAGTTCGGCAATGGATGAACCGAAGCCATCTTTTACTGCATGATCTTCAAGGGTCAGGATCAGAGAATGTTTCCTGGCCATCTCGAGAATTAATGTCTCGTCGATGGGGTTTGCAAATCTCGCATTGACGATGGTACAGGAGATATTCGATCGGCGAAGATTTTCATGTATGGCCAATGCCATATTGTACATACTGCCAAGTGATATTAGGCAAACGTCAGTTCCGCGTCTGATTACCTCTGCTGTGCCGAAATCCATAGCATCTGGGTGCCAATTTATCTCGAAGGCATCCAGTTCGGCCTTTGGATAGCGTATAAAGCAAGGTTTGTTCCATTTAATGGCCGAAAACATCATTTGTATCAATTCGTTGCCGTCTTTTGGCTGCATCAGTACAATACCTGGTATGAATTTTAAGTAGGAAATATCGAATAATCCATGGTGGGTTGGTCCATCGGTTGGACTGGGGCCTGCTCGGTCTATGCAACATAGGATCGGAAGGTTTTGCAGCGCGATGTCATGGATGATATTGTCCAGCGACCTTTGTAGGAATGTTGAGTATATGGCACAGATTGGGAATAGGCCATTTCTGGATAGTCCAGCCGAGAAGGTAATCGCGTGTTCCTCGGCTATCCCAACATCAAAAAACCTGTCCGGAAATTTATCCTTGAACTTGTCCAGTGACGTGCCGGTGGACATGGCGGCTGTGATGGCCACAATGTTTTTGTTATTTTCTGCCAATTTGATAGCCGCTAGTCCAAAAATTTCTTGATAGGAGGTTTCATGTTTGTGTTTATGTTTAGGGCTAGATATGGCCGAGCCGGCCGGCGATAGACCATGAAAATCTCTGGGATTATCGATGGCCTGTTGCAGCCCACGGCCCTTTTGCGTCTTTACATGTAGCAGTATAGGAGCCTTAGCGTCTTTACAAAACTCCAGATTTTCTATGATATCGGGAATGCTATGGCCGTCTACGGGTCCGAGATACTTCAGCCCGTAGTGTTCAAACAGTGTTGATGGTATTATCAGACCTTTGATCATCCTCTTCATTTTGGCAAACCAGCATACCATTGAATCTCCGCCTGGGAACGCTCTGAATAGGGATTTTATTAGGCTTTTTAGCTTTAGGTAGCATCGACTGCGCATCATACCATTTAGGTAATTGGCGATGGCTCCGACGTTTTCTGTTATGGCATAGCCGTTATCATTGAGCACAACAATGATTGTTCCGGCTGCTAGAGAAATATTATTAAGCCCTTCCAAAGTTATTCCATTGGTCAGGGATGCATCGCCCAGGACAGCTATAACATGGCTATTGTCGTTGTTTATTTTTTTTGCAACGGCTAGGCCAATGGCTGAAGAAAGAGCCGTTCCTGAATGGCCACAGGTGAATATGTCATGGTCACTTTCAGCCCTAGAGCAGAACCCTGAATAGCCATGGCTTTGCCTTATTTTAAGAAAATTATCATCGTTTCTGCCGGTTAGTAGCTTATGGGCGTAGCATTGATGGGATACATCGAAGACTATTTGATCTTTTGGAGAATCGAATACTTTATGGAGTGCTATGGTTAATTCTACCACTCCAAGATTCGATGCCAGGTGTCCTCCATTTTTTTTTGTGGTTTCTAATATTTTTTCCCTTATCTCAAAGGCAAGCTGACCTAATTGTTTAGTATTTAACGACTTTAGTTCAGATGGCGAAGTTATACTGTCAAGTAACCTGTGCATGATATACCATGAACAAGGTTGATGTTATGGATAAATTTTCAAGTCGCATATGGCTGATTCTTAATTAAATGGCATCAGCGATCTTTATAAGCTCGATGAATGTCTCAGCTTTTAGCGAAGCTCCACCGATCAATCCACCGTCTATATCATCTTCTAACAGAAGATCTCTGGCATTTTCAGGTTTCATCGATCCACCGTATAGAATTTTGATTATTTTCCCCGAAGGACCGAATTTTTCTATCAAAAGCTTCCGGATTAGCGAGTGGACTTCCTGGGCTATCTTTGGTGTAGCCGTTTTGCCAGTGCCAATGGCCCAGACCGGTTCGTAGGCCAGGATAATATTTGGGTCATGGATGCCCTGAAGGCCTTCTTCTATTTGGGAAGATATTATTTCGGTTGTAATATTGGTTTCCCTTTCTTTTTCTGTTTCCCCAACGCAAATTATCGGTGTCAGATTATGTTCGAGGGCAGCAATTATTTTTGCATTGATAAACTGATTCGATTCATTGAAAATGGCACGTCGCTCACTATGGCCGAGGATAACATATCTGGCTCCCATGTCATAAATCATTGATGGAGAGATTTCTCCAGTGAATGCACCGGATGGTTGAGGGTATAGGTTCTGGGCACCTAGATGTATTTTTTTTTGCAGAATTGAAGCTGCAATGTCCAGCGATGTGAATGGTGGACATACAATCACTTCGGTGTTGGCAAGGTCAGGTATCGATTTAGAAATGCTGTTGCATAGTGACTCACTTTCGGCTTTGGACTTATTCATTTTCCAATTGCCAGCTATTATATATTTTCCCATAACAGTGTTATTATATGAATTTTTTTAATCTTGACCACATTTCTTCCGGGGATTGATTGATAATTCTTGTTTCTCCCAGGATAGTCATAAAGTTCGTGTCACCGATCCATCGAGGAACCACATGGCAATGAAGATGTTGTGGAATGCCGGCTCCGGCAGCAGCACCAAGATTGAACCCTATATTAAACCCATCTGGAGCCAGAGCTTTTTGTAAAATTACCTGGCCTAGCGTTACCATTTCGATGATATCTGTACGTTCTTCAGCCGATAGCAAATCAAGTCGATTGACTTCTCTAAATGGCATAATGAGTAAATGGCCAGCATTATACGGAAATTTATTAAGCATCATATAACAAAAATTACTTTTCTTAAGCAATAGGACACTTTTTTCATCCTCAATGGTCGGTATTGTAAGAAATGGATTAGCATCAGATTCCTTTTTGGTTTCCACGTAGGCTGCACGCCCAAAAGCATTTAGATTTTGCATGGTAAACTAAGTATCAAACCGTAAGCCTAAGGCAATTTTTAAAATATAAATTGCAGGGCCTAAACATAGAATTGTCTTTTTGGTCGAAGTATATACAATTGCGAATGATGCTAAAAAAAATTATAATTGTTGCATTATCAGCTTTGATGTGTTCCTGCAGTTATCGTGAGACGCTTGTCTGCAATAATGCAAAAATCAAATATGTTTTAATAAAAGAAAAGAGTAAGGGCGATTTTGTTAGATTTAGTGATATTTTCACGAAATCAAAGTACAATGATCATTTGTGTGTTTTGCCAAAGGATTGTGATAAGGGTGGCCTATATTTCGTGATTGGCTTGGACGCGAAGGTCAAAAATTTGCCGCCGGGAGCATGGATAGAGATAAGATGTTTATTTGCTTCGGAAGATAAGAATGAGGAAGTATATAGTTCGGATATTAATCGTGAGTTTGATGAACGATTGAATGAAATATATTTCAAAATTTCAGACGATTGTAGTATTCGTAATAATTTAACCGCTTGGAAAATTGTGATATACTCCGAAACCGGAGAACCGCTTGTGGTTAAGAAAAGTTATCTTTGGGTTGATAAATCCTAGCATTCTTTTATATGCCAAACATGGAAAGCAATACGGCAAATATGGCGTCGGCGATTATGATCAATGTTATGCTAGATACCACCGCGGATGTGGCTGCAACTCCCACCGATGACGCATCCCGATCACAGTTGATGCCATGAAAACATCCGGTGGCAGAGATTATTATTCCAAAAACACTGCATTTTACTATGCCAACAAATATGTCATGCACAGATACAGAGTTCTGGGTTTGTATGATATATTGCGTTATGGTTACATCCATGGATGGCAGCGCAGCGGCCAGGCCACCAATTATACCAAAAAAATCGGCAAATATACATAGAAATGGCATCATAAGTGTTATTGCTATAATCCTTGGTGTCACTAGAAAATCTATGACGGAAATACCAAAGGTTTTTAATGCATCGAGTTCTTCGTTTACATTCATGCTCCCTAGGGTTGCAGCAAACGCTGCGCCGGTTCTGCCAGACATTATGACGCCGACCATCAAACAACCCATTTCTCTGGTCATAGCTAGGCCGACGAGATCGGCTACGTATATGCTTGCACCAAAGGCTCTTAGTTGTATGATACTGATAAAGGATATGATGAGCCCTACCAGGAAACTTATCAACACCACAATGGGGAGTGCGTCGACACCGGTATGTTGAATCAACTGCTGGAAATCGTTTTTACGTAGTTTTAGCTGAAATCTTAGTAATTTTATTAGCGATAGGCTGGTTTCTCCGATAAAAGATAATAGCGTAATTACCAGCTCAATGTGTCTATCTTTACAGCATATAATTGAAGAAAATAGACCTGATTTTTCCTGATCTACCGCAGGATTGTTTGTTTTTTGTTGAGAATCCAATGTCATAGCTCTGTGACATTACCTATGTAATTATCTATCGGAGTTACAAGACAGATTGCATTTGATCCTAGAAAATTTTGATTACAGCAACAGATTCAGTCGCAAATATAACTTTGTGGATGCCTACGCGATAGATATCCAAGACCAGGGGGCAGGTTTTTATTTTTTATTTTTTATATGCGAAGGCGGTATTTTTTCTACGTGCTCACGTAACTCTTTGCCACATTTGAACTTGACGATTACACGTTCTGGTATCATCACATCTTTTTCCGGTTTATTTGGATTTCTTCCAACGCGACGTTTCCTGATGGCTAGTTGAAATACACCAAAATCACGAATTTCAACATTACGCTTAGCTTTTAATGCACCAGCTAACAATTCAAAAATCGAGTGAACAATTTTCTTGGCCTGTCTTTGTGCTAATCCAAACCCAGTGTGTAGACTGTCGGATAATTCTTTTTTAGTAAAATTTTTCCCCATCTCTAAATTCCAATAACAAACTTTATATAATTATCTTTAGAATTATAATTAATGCAAGCAATATTAACAAATTATTAACAAAAAAATAATTTATGGTCCAATTTTTGTGTTATTTATTGACATTACTTAATTAAAATATTTTCTCAATAACTTTGTCTTCCGCCATGCTATTTGAGGTTTTACAGAGTAATTTTCTTATTTTTAGGCTATTAATTTTGGCATGTTCGATGGTTGATTCGTTGCATAATCTGGATACATAGGGTATTGCATCGGCAAAACGGCTTTGGATAAATTCTGGGATGGCATCTTCGTTGAGCAATATATTGGCTATGCCAAGGTATTTTATTTTTACCAGTCTACGTCCTACAAAATATGTAATAGGGTTGGATTTATATACTATTATGCCGGGTAGCCCTGCCAGAGCACATTTCAGTGACATTGTGCCAGAACTCATTATAGCTGAACTAACTACGATATCAGTGCCGGCTGACACAAGGCTTATTCTGGATTCTAGGTGATGATTTACGATGTGTTTGCACAGGATTTGCAGAATTGTTTCGTTAGGATATAGGACAATTGCCTTTGTATTTTGAGCCGTGGCAGATTTGAATAGATTTAATATTATTGGGAAAATGCGTTTTACGGCGGCAATTCTACTGCCAGGCAATAACAACATAGGTGCCGATGGACAAAATTTGATTCCAAGATTATAGCCATCTTCTAAAAATGGGTGTCCAACAAAATGCACATCCAGGTCTGTGTCGCTGTAACAGTCAACCTCGAATGGAAAAATTACACCCAGAGAATCGATGGTCTTGGCCATCATAAATCGACGTTTTGCTTTCCAGGCCCAGATTTGTGGTCCGATGTAGTAATATATGAATAAATCACCTCCAGCTTTACGGCTTAATTTTTTTTTATATAATATACTGGCTAACCTCAGGTTAAACCCAGGGTAATCGACCAGGCACAGGACTTTTGGTTTATTTTTTTTGATCCAGTCGACGGTCACCTGTAATAGCTTACGAAATATCAGGATATGTTTCGTTACTTCCAGTAATCCGACCACTGAAAATTCTGTTAGATTGAATAATAATTTAGCTCCAGATTCCTGTAGTTTAGTACCACCGATGGCATAGACATTGATATGGTTGTTTTTTTTCAATATCTTTGACACAATGCTGGCTGCATGTTCATCGCCTGAATGTTCGCCGGCTATGACTAGCAGATCCACCGGTGTTTTAGGGTCTTCGAATAGAATCTTCATCATACATTGAACCTGAAGATTGCGACATCGCCGTCACAAAATTCATAGTCCTTGCCTTCAAGCCTGTATTTACCATATTCCTTTGCGGCGGCGTAGCTACCACTGGCGATCAGATCATCGTAGCTAACAACTTCCGCTTTTATGAATCCTTTTTCGAAGTCTCCATGTATGATTCCAGCACATTGAGGGGCTTTCATGCCTTTTTTGAATGTCCAGGCATGTACTTCGGGTTCTCCGGCTGTAAAGTACGAAGCTAGACCAAGCAAATCATAGGTTAACCTTATCAGGGCTGATACACCTGTATCTTTCATGGCCAGGTCATTTAAATAGTTGGCTGCATCCATCGGTGAGAAATCCAGGAGATCTGACTCCAGTTGGGCACAGATCAGGCAGCTTTTGGCTTGGGTTTGGCCAGAAACATATTGTTCGATCGCCGAGATGTGTTTTTGGCAACTGGAATCTGTAAGTCCATTTTCGGAAACATTTCCGGCATATATCATTGGTTTATTTGTAAGCAGATTAAATGATTTCAGCCTGGGCTCATCTTCTTTTTTAACCGAAAAACTATTGGCCATATTTCCATCGTTTAGATGGTTATGTAGGTCCCGGAGTAGTTCGATTGAATTTTGAGCATCTTTGTCTCCACTTTTTGCTTTTTTGGTATTTTTTTGTATTTGGTTATCTATGGACTGGAGATCGGCCAGGATCAGCTCGGTATTTATTACTTCTATGTCTCGCAGCGGGTTAATCTTACCCATATGATGCACAATATCAGTGTCTTCAAAACATCTCACCAGATGGACAATGGCGTCAACTTCGCGGATGTTTGCTAGGAATTTGTTGCCAAGTCCTTCGCCCTGGCTTGCCCCTGCTACCAGTCCGGCTATATCCACAAATTCCACCGTTGCTGGGACAATTTTGTTTGTTTTTACTATTTGGGCGAGTTTGGCTAGTCTATCGTCTGGTAATTCTACAATGCCCAGGTTCGGCTCTATGGTACAAAAAGGATAGTTTTCTGCAGATGCTTTTCTGGAACGAGTTAATGCATTGAATAGGGTACTTTTACCCACATTCGGTAACCCCACTATACCAGCTTTCAACATTGGCAGGAACCTAATTAGGTCATTGGAAAAGGCAACCAAAATTAGGCGCAATGGGTTCCAACTTTCCAGGTCTCGATGATTTATGGATGATAGTGGTTGGGATCTTTGTCACTGTATGAGCGATTTATAATGGCATTTGGATCATCGGGTTTGATCGCTTCGACGTTGTATTTAGTGCTGTTGTCTGCTTCCGATGATATGTTTATTATAGTAAATCCGCCGCTATCTTTTTCACCGAGAACGCCAAGCCCAAGCATGCCTGGGGTTTGGTATTGGCGATCATCGTTGTTATGTGTTGTGATGATTTCTAACGGCTTAGGATGATCAAACGAAAATAGCGAATCATATTTTTCATCCAATTTGTAGGCTTCATGAGCGTAGGATTTTTCTTGTTTTTTGTTTTTAAGAACAACGGCCTTAGGATTTGCATTTAGTTGTGATGCAACATATAGATGCAGCAATAGGGCCAAAGAGACATTGGTTTTAGCTAAATGAAACATAATAAAATAACATTAACCTAATTATGTAACTAAGAAAAGTCTTGTCAAGTTGCCTGGTGAAATTAGTACTACCGGCATTATGGATGCCTGACTAGCTCAATTGGCAGAGCAGTTGACTCTTAATCAATTGGTTCGGGGTTCGAGTCCCCGGTCAGGTACCAATATTATTCGCCTAGTTATTCTTGTTTTATAATCGCGTAGGTTTGAATCATATGGTTAGGGGCGGCTAGCTCAGTTGGTTAGAGCGCCTGGTTTACACCCAGTAGGTCGCAGGTTCGAGTCCTGTGCCGCCCACCAGCATTAAATAATTTATTAAAATGTTGTAAAAAATATAATCCTATCATAGTCAACGACATGGGTAATAATAGTAGAAAATGTGTATTGTTGTTTATGGCCATGTCAGTGTTTAATTCTTTGAGTGCTGACCATTGGCAAGATTGGTTAAAAGCTGTAAGAGACGAATCCTGGGTTGATTGTAAGGGTAATTATATAACTTGGCATAATTTCTGTAAAATTTGTCGTGACAATAGCTTGCGTTTTATTAAAGACTACAAAAACGCAAATTGGTTTTGTTCTGGTAACCACATGTATACTAGCGCTTTTAACATCTGTTGTTATGAATACGTGGATATTCCCACTTTATTCTTTTACAGCCTGAAAAATCTTTTCTGTCAAGTGCCAAAATTTCTAGGGTTTACCTACATCCTTAACCCTGATATCAGCAAGATTATAAACATATCAGACTGGATGTGTAACAATGTGGGCAATTTATATAATAGTCAAGAAGAATTGAAGCATAGGCTGACCGATATGTTGTGTTATATATTTGAGTGCTCTAGTGTATATGAGGTTTGGTGTAAAGTATACGGTGATGTATATCTGCCCTGGTTAAAGGTTTTTGAAAAGCTCTCTACACCGGAATGCGGAGTAGTGACCAAGGAAAATGTTGATCTCTTTGAAAATGCATACAAAATGGCTATCGAGGTTGGTACCCCATTCACTAATATATGTAATGCAATAGAAACCAAAATCAGAACAGTAAGGGAATCTGGTCCGATGGAAACA